>CADCTL010000048.1 GCA_902805625.1 uncultured Acetobacteraceae bacterium | reverse complement strand
AGGACGCCTTGGCGGCCGGGCGCCTCGCGCGCGCGGCAAGCGTCGCGGCCGTGCTGGTGGACACGGCGCCGCGCCCTCGCCCCTTCGCGCGCCGGCTGGCGGCGGAGATGGGCGCGCGCTACCTGCCGCTCCCCGGCGGCGAAGCCTCCGACGCCCTCGCCGGCGCGGTCCGGTCGGCGGCGCCGTGACGGTTCCTAAGCGGGGCGTTGCCGGAGGGGGCTCGCTGCCCATCTTCCCCGCATGCTGGCGGAGAGCAGGCCTCCCATGAAAGCGGTGCCGTCGTGAGCGACCGGCCGAACTGGTCGCGCGACGGCCGGGACTGGCCGAATCGCCAGGCGAGCCGTTTCGTCGAAGCCGCCGGCCTGCGCTGGCACGTGCAGGTGGCGGGGCAGGGGCCGGTGCTGCTGCTCGCCCACGGCACCGCGGCCTCCACCCATTCCTGGCGGGCGCTGATGCCGCTGCTCGCGCCGCACTTCACGGTGGTGGCGCCGGATTTGCCAGGCCATGGCTTCACCTCCATGCCGGCGGCCGGGCGATTGTCGCTGCCCGGCATGGCGGAGGCGCTCGGCGCCCTGGTGCGGGCGCTCGGGATGCCGCCCGACCACGCCGCGGGCCATTCGGCCGGGGCCGCCGTGCTGGTGCGGATGGCGCTCGACGGCCGCATCGCGCCGGAAAGCCTGGTGGGCCTCAACGCCGCCCTCATGCCGATCGGGCGCGAGCATTCCGAGTTCTTCTCGCGCAGCGCCAAGCTGCTCGCCGGGCTGCCCTTCGTGCCGCAGGTCTTCGCCTGGGGCGCGTCCAACCGCTCGGTGGCGGAGCGGCTGCTGCGGGACACGGGCTCCACCATCGAGCCGCGCGGGGTGGAGCTTTACACGCGTCTTTTCCGGCGCTCCGGCCACTTGGCGGCGGCGCTCGGCATGATGGCGAATTGGGACCTGAAGCCGCTGCTGCGCGACCTGCCGCGCTTGCGGCCGCCGTTGACGCTGGTGGTCGGGGCGCGCGACCGCACCATCCCGCCTGCGGACGCGCAGCGAGTGAAGGAGGTGCTGCGGAGCGCCCGGATCGTGAGTCTGCCGGGCCTCGGCCACTTGGCGCACGAGGAGCGGCCGGAGCAGGTGGCGGAGATCTTGCGGCGGGTCGCGGCGGAGGCGGTGCCGGCACCGGCCGCCTGACGGCGCGGGGAGAGTCCATGGAGCGTCCCTCGGCGAGCGTGGACGAGCAGGCCGGCGGGACCCTCCGCGCGGCGGTCCTGCCGCGCGACCATCCCCAAAGACTCGCGCTGAACGACGAGGTCCACGCGCGCCCGCCGGAGTCGCTCGCGGCGCCGCTGCGCGCGTCCTACGTCGCCTTGCTCGGAGACGCGGCTGAGCGCGAGGCGTCGCTGGACGCGGTGCGCGACCTCGCCCAGCGCTTCGGCGCGGCGGCGCTGCCGCAGCCCGGCGCGAACCACTACAGCGCCGACCTCGGCGCGTTCCGGCTCCGCTGGGAGCGGCACAGCGAGTTCACGCGCTGCATGGTGGTCACGCCCGGCCTGGGCGCGGACCCGTTTCTCGACCCGGCGATCGCCGCGGTGCCGGCCGACTGGCTCGCCGCGCTGCCGGGCGAGGTCGTCACGGCGGTGCACGCCGCGCTGGTGCCGAGCGGCGCCGCGCCGGGCGGCGGCGTGCCGCCGCCCGACCTCGACGCCATCTCCGCTCGGCACTTCTCCGGCCACCAGCTCATCGGCACCAGGGTTGTGGGCGACCGGGGCGAGGCCTTCACCGACCTCCACATCCACCCGGACGGCTTCGGGCGCATCCTGGTGCGCGACCGCGGCATGACGCCGTCGCAGAGCGGCCGCGTGCTGCAACGGCTGTTCGAGATCGAGACCTACCGCATCCTGGCGCTGCTCGCCTTCCCGGTGGCCAAGGACCTTTCGCCGTTCCTCGGCGCGCGCGAGCGGGCCTTGTCGGAGATCGCCACCGCGCTGATCGGCGCGGGCGAGGCGGACGAGGCGGCGCTGCACGAGCGGTTGACGCGGCTCGCGGCGGAGATCGAGAGCCGCGAAGCCGCCAACCTGTTCCGCTTCGGCGCCGCGGCGGCGTACTACGACCTGGTGCGCCGCCGCATCCGCGAGTTGCGGGAAGCGCGGATGGAAGGGCTGCAAACCTTCGAGGAGTTCACCGAGCGGCGCCTCGCCCCCGCCGTCGCCACCTGCGCCGCCGTGGCACGGCGGCAGGAGGCGCTGTCCGAACGCGTGGCGCGCGTGACGCAGCTCCTGTCCACACGGGTCGAGATCAGCCGCGAGCGGCAGGCCTTCGCGGTGCTGGCGTCCATGAACCGGCGGGCGCAGTTGCAGCTCCGCTTGCAGCAGACCGTGGAAGGGCTCTCGGTTGCGGCGATCACCTACTACGTCGTCGGGCTCGTGGGCTACGCCGCGAAGGGGCTGAGCGACGCAGGCGTCCGGCGGTTGGACCCGGAGATCGCCATGGGGGCCGCGGTGCCGGTGGTGGCGGCGCTGGTGGCGCTCGGGATGCGGCGGGCGCGGCACGTGATCACGCGCAAGGGCGAGTGAAAGCCGGCAGCGGTTTTGCCCTTGGCTTCCGTTGTCAAGTCTGACTTACACTAGCGCCGTATGGAGACGTTGACAGTGAGGTCGGCGCCGCCGCGCGCCGCCGTTGCACGAGGGCCGGACACGCGGCCGCATGCCGTCGTGATCGGCAGCGGGTTCGGCGGCCTCGCCGCGGCAGTCCGGCTGGGCGCGCGTGGCTACCGGGTGACGGTGCTGGAGCGTCTGGACGCGCCGGGCGGACGCGCGCGCGTGCATCGGCAGGACGGCTTCACCTTCGACGCGGGCCCGACCATCGTCACCGCGCCCTTCTTGTTCGAGGAGCTTTGGGCGCTCCGCGGTCGGCGGTTGGCCGACGACGTCGAGTTGGTGCCCTTGTCGCCTTTCTACCAATTGCGCTTCGCGGACGGCTCCACCTTCGACTGTTCGGGCGACCCTGCGGCGATGCGCGCCGAAGTGGCGCGGCTCAGCCCCGGCGACGTGGCGGGCTACGAGCGCTTCATGCGCTTGAGCCAGGAGGCTTGCCGGATCGGCTTCGAACAGCTCGGCCACGTCCCGTTCGGCTCTTTAAGTGCGATGGCGCGCGTGGTGCCCGCTTTGGTGCGCCTCGGCGGTTTGCTGAGCGTCCACGGCCTCGTCGCGCGCCATGTCCGGGACGAACGGCTGCGGGTGGCGCTCTCCTTCCATCCGCTGCTGATCGGCGGGAATCCTTTCTCGGCGAGCGGCCTTTACGCCCTGATCGCGCATCTGGAGCGGCGCTGGGGCGTGTGGTGGGCGACAGGCGGCACCGGCAGCCTCGTGCGCGGCCTCGTCGGGCTGATCGAGGACGGGGGTGGCGCGGTGCGGCTCGGCGCCGAGGTGCGGCGCATCACCGTGCGGGACCGACGAGCGACGGGCGTGGCGCTCGCTTCAGGCGAGACGGTTCCGGCCGACGTGGTCGTGTCGAACGCGGACTCCGCTTGGACTTACGGCGAACTCCTGCCGCCCGAGCACCGGCGTCGGCGCTGGACGGACGGGCGGCTGCGGCGCGCGCGGCATTCCATGGGCCTGTTCGTTTGGCACTTCGGCACGCGGCGGCGCTACGAGGGCGTCGGGCACCACACCATTCTGCTCGGGCCGCGCTACCGCGAACTGCTCCGTGACATCTTCGGCCGCAAGGTGCTCGCCCCGGACTTCAGCCTCTACCTGCACCGGCCGACCGCGACCGATCCGTCCATGGCGCCGCCTGGTTGCGACAGCTTCTACGTGCTGGCGCCGGTGCCCAACCTGGACGCCGGCATCGACTGGGCCGCGGCGGCGGAGCCCTATCGGCGGGCCATCGCGCGGCACCTGGAGGACACGCTCTTGCCCGGATTGGAGGACGCCGTCGTGACCTCGCGCGTGGCGACGCCGCAGGATTTCCGCGACGACCTGCTTTCGCCGCGCGGCGCCGGCTTCGGGTTGGAGCCGGTGCTGTGGCAGAGCGCTTGGTTCAGGCCGCACAACAGGAGCGAGGAGTTGGAAAACCTCTATCTCGTCGGCGCCGGCACGCACCCCGGCGCCGGGCTTCCAGGCGTGCTGTCCTCCGCCAAGGTCCTCGACGCGCTGGTGCCCCATGCCCGCGCTTGAGGCGGCGCGAGACGGCACGCGCGAGGCCGACTTGGCGGCCTGCCGGGCGCTGCTGCGCGGCGGGTCGCGCTCCTTCCACGCCGCGTCGTTGCTGCTGCCGCGGCGCGTGCGGGCGCCGGCCTCGGCGCTCTACGCCTTCTGCCGCTTGGCCGACGACGCGGTGGACCTGGACGGGGGCCGGGCGGCGGCGGTGGCGCGGCTGCGCGAGCGCTTGACCCGCGCCTATGAAGGGCGGCCGTTGCCCATCCCGGCGGACCGCGCCTTCGCCGCCGTTGTCGCGGAACACGGCGTTCCGCTCGCCTTGCCGGAGGCGTTGCTGGAAGGGCTCGCCTGGGACGCCGAGGGCGGCCGGCGCTACGAGGATCTGCCGGCGCTCGAAGCCTACGCGGCGCGCGTCGCGGGGTCGGTGGGCTGCATGATGGCGGTGCTCATGGGCGTGCGGGACCGCGCCGCGCTGGCGCGCGCTTGCGATCTCGGGGTGGCGATGCAGTTGACCAACATCGCCCGCGACGTCGGCGAGGACGCGCGCGCCGGCCGCCTCTACCTGCCGCTGCGCTGGTTGCGGGAGGCGGGGGTGGACGGGGACGAATGGCTGGTCCGGCCGGTGTTCGACCCCGCGGTGGCGGGGGTGGTGCGGCGACTGCTCCTGGCCGCGGATGAGTTGTACCGCCGTGCGGGCGCGGGGATCGCGGCGCTGCCGTCCGGATGCCGGCCCGGCATCCGCGCCGCCGGCCTGCTCTACGCCGGCATCGGGCGGGAGGTGGAGCGACGGGGCTTCGACTCGGTCAGCGGACGGGCGCGCATGCCCGCCTCGCGCAAGGCCGCTCTGCTGCTGCGGGCTGCGTTGCCTGGGGGTGCCGGTCGGTCCTCCGAAGCCGCGGCGCGTGTCGCGCCGCCCCTTGCGGCGACTCGCTTCCTCGTGGACGCGGCTGTCGCTGCTGTGCCGCCTCCAGCCGTCGGGCTCGGGCGGTTGGGCCTCGAGGCGCGTGTGGTTTGGGTCATCGACCTCTTCGCCCGGCTGGAGCGCCGCGACCGCGAAGCGGCGGCTGCGGCGCGGGGCGGGTGACGCGGCGCGGGAAGGGAGGCGCTCATGCTGCGGCACTGGGCGGGCGCCGCCATGGCTGTCGCGGGCGTTTGGCTGATTTGGCTGGCGGTGGTCCGCCGCCGGCGCGCGCGGGACGCCGTGGCGCGGGGCGAAGGTCCGCCGCCGCTGCACCCGTCGCTGGTCCTGATGGCCGACCTCGGGCCGCCCATCATCATTTTCGGGTTGTTCGTCGCCGGTGGCCAAGCCGTGCTCGCCTTCCTCGTCACGGACGGCGGGGGCATCTTCTCGCCCTTCGACTTGGCGGGATTCCTGTTCCTGCTGTTCGCCTATGGCGTTTGGATGAAGATCAAGGTGGCCCATCGCATCGGGGCGCCACAAGGGTGAGCGCCGCTGCCCCTCCTCCCCGGTGCCACTGGCGGATCACGCTTTCGCCATGTCACGGCATGCAACCGTCATCCGGGACCACGTTGGATAGCGACGTGCCGGCACATGGACGGCGGAGATCCGCAAAATGAACTGGGAATGGTTCCTGAGCTGGCAGTTCGGCATGACGTTGCTGGCCGCTGCCGCCATCGGCGTTTATCAGCTCCGATCGATCAAGCGCAGCCGTGAAAAGCGCGGCGAGTCGGGCCACGTCAGCCATCCGCCCATGGAGCAGAAGCCGCCGGGCGACGACACGCCGCTGCGCTGACGGCGCAGCGGCGCCGTCAGCGCCCTGCCGTCACGGAGCGACGACCTTGCGGTAGAGGTGCCAGGTGCCGTGGCCGAGCAGCGGCATCACCACGGCCAAGCCGATGAACAGCGGCAGGCTGCCCGCCGCCAGCAGAGCCGCGACGATCAAGCCCCACACGGCCATCGGGACGGGGTTGGTCGCCACTGCGCGCAGGGAGGTCCGCACCGCCACCCCGGGGCCGACGTCGCGGTCCAGAAGCAGCGGGAAGGACACCACCGTGAGCGCCAGCACCGCGACCGCGAACAAGAAGCCCGCGCCGTTGCCGAGCAGGATGAGCCGCCAGCCCTCGGGCGTGTCGCGGAGGAGGCGCAGGAACTCGCCGACGGAGGAGGGTTGCGCCACGGCTCCGAGCGTCGCGTCGTAGATCGTTTCCGCGACCAAGACCCAAGCGCCGAAGATGACCAGCAGCATCAGGGCGAGCGCGGCGATGGACAGGATCGCCGGGGAGCGGAGGACCGCGAAGGCGTCGAGCCAGGACACGGCCCAGCCCCGCTCGCGGCGCCGGCTGATCTCGTAGATGCCCACCGCGGCGACCGGCCCCATGAGGGACAGCCCCGCGACGAGCGGGTAGAACAGCGGCAACGTGTCCTCGCCCGCGAAGGCCCTCGCGGCGAAGAGGCCGATCAGCGGGTAGAGGATGCCCAGGAACAGCAACTGGGTGGGCGCGGCGAGGAAGTCTTGCCAGCCCAGGCGCAGCGCGTCGCCGACGTCGGCGATCCCGATGCGGCGCACCTCGGGTTCGGCGGCCGGCGACGCGGCGACGCGGGCGGCACGAGGCGAAGTCAAAGCGTCGGCCATGTTCGGTTCTCCTGGGGACCGCGGCGGCGAGGCGCCGTTGCGGCGGTCCGATGGGCGGCGGTCAGTGCGCGGCCTTCGGTTGGGCCGCGCGGGACCTGGGCGGCGCCGCACAAGTGAGGCTAGCACCCTAGCCGGGGCGGGCCGCAAGACGCTGTGTTCAAGTTGTGCTGTTCTATGTTCCCCCGCGGCTTGCCCGCCCGCGTAACCGGCCCAGTTGGGCTTGGACCCAGCCAGCGGAGGGAGTCGCTATGGAGGCGGAGCACCAGTACCTCGTCGCCCTCAAGCTGTTCCTCGTCGTCGGGCCGCTGCTCGGCTTCGGGGCGCTGGAACTAATCCTCTTGCGGCGTGACAAGCGGCGCGACGCGCGGGCGCGGTCGGTGGCGCCGTCTGGCGCGGGCGTTGGAGACGCGGTCCGGGTGCGCGTTCGGGGCTGACGGTCAGGATTCGTCGGGCGAGGCCGTGGGCGGCCGCCTCAGCTCCTTACGTCCTTACTTCCTTACCACCTTACTTTCCGACCCGCGTGGGCTTCGGACAAATGGGGGAGGCTCGGGCGTCTGCGGGGTGGAGTGTACCTCGGTCGCTTCGACGCTGCGAGCGTTCCCCGCCCTTGCGGCTCACCGGCGGGCGCGGGGAACCCGGAACGGCAGCATCGCCTGCACCCAGGGCGCGCGGAAGCGGTCGAGGGACAGGCTTTCGTGGACCGCTTGCGCCGGCGTGCCGAACATGCGCGTGGACACCACCGAGCGCGCGTAGAAGGGGGTGTCTTCCAGCGTCCGCAGCACGCGGGGTTCCGCGCCCGCCTCGGCGCGGAAGGGGCGAGGCATCCGCCACAACGGGGTCGGCGCCAGGTGAGCGGGCGGGGGCGCGGGGGTGGCATCTTCGACCTCGCCGCCGGGCTGGACGCGCAGCGCCAGAGAATGCGCGGCGCCGGCGCGCGGCTCTACGTTGTAGAGGATGCCGGCGCCGCCGTCGGGCAGCGGGGCTCGGCACCAATCCCAGCGGATGAAGTCTTGCTCCAAGGGCGCGTCGCCGTCGTTGGTGTCGAAGTAGGCGGCGCCGGACCAGCGCAGGGCCGGTTGCTCCATCGCCACCTCCACGCGCGCGGCGGGGGCGATGGGCTGCCAGCGGTGGCGCCCGGCCGGGTCGAGGATGAAGCCTCGGCCGTTGATGGCGGCGGCGGGGCGGAGCCGGATTTCGCCGCGCAGGCGCTTGGGCACCGGCGCCGCCACCTCCTTCACACTTACCAGGAGGGAGTCGCCGTCCCAGTGCAGGGCGCTCGGCCCGATCCGCAGGTGGTCGGGGCCGCGCTCCACCGCGGCGGCGGGCCGTTCCGTCATCGCCCAGCGCCCGCGCTCACCGTAGAGGGCGACGTTGACGGCGCAGTGCTCCATCGGGTCGGCGCCGCCCGGTCGGCGTCGAGCCCAGGCGTACCAGGGAGAGAAGACGCTGCCGAGAAAGGCGATGATCGTCAGGCCGTGGCGGCCGTCGTCGCTCAGCGCGTCCAGATACCACCAGGCGTAGCCGTTCCGCGCCACCGCTTGGTCGAAGCGGGGGCCTTCGGGGCGAGATCCGACACCAAGCTCGCCGCCGCCAGCCGGCCCGACAGCGCCGCCATCGGCACCCCCGCGCCCGGATGCGCGCTGCCCCCCGCCAGATAGAGGCCGGGCAGCGTCGTCCGCGCGCCCGGCCGGGCGAAGCTCGCCGCCCAGCCGTGCGAGGCCCGGCCGTAGAGCGCCCCGCCCGTCGCCGGGAACAGGCGCTCGAACTCCGCCGGTCCCGTCCGCACCGTTTCGCGGCGGCGCAGGGTGAGGCCGCAGGTCTCCAGCAGGCGGAAGGTCGCCGTCTCGCATCGCTCGATCTCCGCGGGGGAAGGGGGGGAGGTGTCGCCGGTTGCCGGCGCGTTGACGAGGCACAGGAGGCGTTCGGGGCCGCCCTTGCCGAGCGGCGCGGGGTGGCCGTCCCCGGCGCCGCGGTCCTGCGCGCAGATGTAGGTGGTGGGCGCGGCCGGGAGGCGTCCGCGGTTGAACAGGTCGTCGAATTCGGCGGCGTAGTCATCCGAGAAGAACACCGTGTGGCGCAGGAGGGGAAAGCCTTCCGCTTCCGCCAGGGTCGCCCAGGTGAGGGCGGAGAGCGAGCGGTCGCGGCGCTCCGCGCGCGGCACGGCGTTCCGCGCCTTTGGGCCGAACAGCCCGGTCGCGACCGCCGCCGCGTCGGCGTTGACCACCACGGCGTCGGCGGCGACGAACTCTTCGGTTGAGAGCATGACGCCGGCAACGCGGCCGTTCTCGACGCGAATTTCCGTCGCCTCCGCGCCGTAGCGGAAGATGGCGCCGCGGCGCTCCGCGAGCGCTTCCACCGCGCGGGCCAGCCGGTGCATCCCGCCCTCGACGAGCCAGACACCTTCCTGCTCGACGTGGGCGACCAGCATCAGGGTCGCGGGCGCGAGGAAGGGCGAGGAGCCGCAGTATGTGGCGTAGCGGCCGAAGAGTTGGCGCAGGCGCGGGTCCCGGAAGTGCTCGCCCAGGGCGCGCCAGAGCGTGGAGAAGGGTGAGGCGCCCATCAGCCCGGCGACGCCGGATGGTCCGGCGGTGGCGGCGAGGGAAAACGGGGTGGGCCTCGGCGCGCGGATGAAGGGGCCTTCCAGCGCGCGGTACACGCGGCGGGCGCGGTCGCAGAAGGCGCGGAAGCCGCGCGCCTCGGCGGGGCCGCCGAAGGCGCCGATCGCTTCGGCGGAGCGGGACACGTCGGCGAAGAGATCGAGGCGACCGCCGCTCGTCCAGGCGTGGCGGGCGAGGACCGAAGCGGGGTGCAGGGTCAGGTGGTCGGAGAGGGACGCGCCGGCGGCGTCGAACAGCTCCTCGAACACCCAGCGCATGGTGAAGACGGTGGGGCCGGCGTCCACGCGCGCGCCGGGGCCGACCGCGACTTCCCGCATCTTGCCGCCGGGCGCCGCCGCGCGCTCCAGCACCACGACTTCGAGGCCGCGGGCGGACAGGTCCAGCGCGGCGGCGAGGCCGCCTATCCCGGCGCCGATGACGGCGACGCGCCCCGTGGGTTGTCTCATGCTCCCGTTCCGTAAATAGCCGTTGACACCGCGCTCAGCCCTGAGTGTCAATGTAAACTGACACGGACCGGTGGCAAGCGTGGTTCACGCACCGCCGGAGTGGGTTCGAGAAGCAGCGGGAGGACAGCGAGGATGGACGCCGTATCGCGCATCGAGCGTGCCCTCGCGGCCGCCTTGGATCACGCCGACGGGCCGAACGCGCCGCCGCGGCTCGGCAAGGCCATGCAGCACGCGGTGTTTCCGCGCGGCGCGCGCGTGCGGCCTCGGCTGTGCCTCGCGGTGGCGGCGGCCTGCGGCGAGGACGACCCGGCGGCGGCCGACGCGGCGGCCGCGGCGATCGAGTTGCTGCACTGCGCTTCGCTGGTCCACGACGACCTGCCCTGCTTCGACAACGCCGATGTGCGGCGCGGCCGGCCTTCCGTCCACCGCGCCTTCGGCGAGCCCCTGGCCGTGCTGGCGGGCGATTCGCTGATCGTGCTGGCCTTCCAGACCTTGGCGCGCGGCGCCGGCGCTTCCTCCCGGCTCGGTCCCTTGATGGAGATCGTGGGGGCGGCGGTGGGGGCGCCGGCGGGCATCTCGGCCGGGCAGGCCTGGGAGTGCGAGCCGCCGGAGACGGTGGACCTCGGCGAATACCAACGCTCCAAGACCGGCATCCTCTTCGCCGCGGCGGCGATGGCCGGCGCGGTTTCGGCCGGGGCGGAGGGCGGGGCTTGGCGCTTGCTCGGCGAGCGGTTGGGCGAGGCCTACCAGGTCGCGGACGACATCCGCGACGCGGCGGCCGACCCGGAAGAGATGGGCAAGCCGGCGGGACGCGACCTCGCCCTCGGGCGGCCGAGCGCCGCCATTTCCTTCGGCGTTTCCGGCGCGGTGGAGCGGCTGGAGATGCTGGCTGCGGAGGCCGTGGCCGCCGTTCCGCCTTGCCGGGGCGCGGGGGCTTTGCGCGGCCTGATACGGTCGGAGGCCAAACGGCTGATGCCGGCGAGCCTGGCCGGCAGCGTCGCCGCTTAGCGGGGCGGGATGCAGTCTGTTCGGGCAGCGCCGGAAGGCGGCGCCTTCGCGCCGGGGCTCCGGGGCGCATCCCTGCTCGACCGCGCGCGCGATCTGCGCGACCGGCTGGTGGCGGACCCGGCGTTCCGGCGTTGGGCGGCGCGGTTCCCGCTCACCCGGCCGATCGCGCGGCGGCGGGCGCGGGCGCTGTTCGACCTGTGCGCCGGCTTCGTTTACTCGCAGGTGCTGGCCGCTTGCGTGCGGTTGCGCGTGTTCGACCTGCTGAGCGAGGGGCCGCAAACGGTCCCGGCCATCGCCGCGCGGGCAGAGCTTCCGCCGGAGGCCGCGGCGCGGCTGCTCGGGGCCGCGGCGGCGCTCGGCCTCGTGTCGCGGCGCTCGGGCGGGCGCTACGGCCTCGGGCCGCTCGGCGCGGCGATGGTCGGGAACCCCGGCCTGGCCGCGATGGTGGAGCACCACGCGATCCTCTACGCCGATCTCCGCGATCCCGTGGCGCTGCTGCGCGGCGATGGGCGCGGCGGGACCGGCTTGGCGCGGTACTGGCCTTATGCCGGGGACCGGGCCGCGGCTGGGCTCGGGGCGGCGGCCGTGGCCGGCTACAGCGCGCTCATGGCGGCGTCGCAGCCGCTGGTCGCGGAAGAGGTGCTCGGCGCCTACGACCTGCGGCGGCACCGCTGCCTGCTGGACGTCGGGGGCGGGGAAGGCGGCTTCCTGTGCGCCGCCGGTGCCGCGGCGCCGGAGCTGCGCTTGGTGCTGTTCGACCTGCCGGCCGTGGCGGAGCGCGGCGCGGCGCGCTTGGCGGCGGCGGGGCTGGGCGGGCGCGCGTCGGCCGTGGGCGGGGACTTCATGGCGGACCCGTTGCCGGGGGGCGCCGACGTCGTGTCCCTGGTGCGCGTGCTGCACGACCATGACGACGGCGGCGCGCTCGCCGTCCTCCACGCCGCGCGACGCGCCCTGCCGCCGGACGGCACCTTGCTGCTGGCCGAGCCCATGTCCGGCACGCCCGGCGCGGAGCCGGTGGGCGAGGCGTACTTCGGCTTCTACCTCCTCGCCATGGGGCGGGGACGGCCGCGCACGCCCGGCGAGATCGGCGCGCTGTTGCGGGCGGCGGGCTTCACCGGTGTGCGGTCGCGGCCGACGCGCACGCCGCTGCTGACGAGTGTGCTGACCGCGAGACCCGCATGAGCGGGCGACTGTCAGATTTACTTGACAACAGGCCGCGTAAGTCTAGCCTGACACTCCTCACTCAACGGAGTCCGAGGGTGGACACCCTGGCCGTCCTTCTGCGAGAGCCCGAGCGCTTGGACCTGGACCGCCTCGACCTGTCGCCGCCCGGCGCGGCGGACGTGGTCGTGGACGTCGAGTGGAGCGGCATCAGCACCGGGACGGAGCGGCTGCTCTGGTCGGGCCGGATGCCGGATTTCCCCGGCATGGGCTACCCGCTGGTGCCTGGGTACGAGTCGGTCGGCCGGGTGGCGGCGGCGGGACCGGAGGCCGGGCGGCGCGTCGGCGAGCGGGTGTTCGTCGCCGGGGCGCGGTGCTTCGGGCCTGTGCGCGGGCTGTTCGGCGGGGCCGCGTCGCGCTTGGTGGTGCCGGGCGCGCGCGCCGTGCCGGTGGCCGAGGATCTCGGCGAGCGCGGCGTGCTGCTGGCGCTGGCCGCCACCGCTTGGCACGCCATCGCGGCGCCCGGCGCCGCGCCGCCGGACCTCGTGGTGGGCCACGGCGTGCTCGGGCGGTTGCTCGCGCGCTTGGCGCCGCTGGCCGGTGCCGCGGCGCCAACCGTTTGGGAAACGAACGCGCGGCGCGCGGAGGGTGCGCGGGGCTACTCCGTGCTGGATCCGACCGCCGATCCTCGGCGCGACTATCGCGCGATCTACGACGCGAGCGGCGACGCCGCCGTTCTGGACGACCTCATCGCGCGGCTGGCGCCCGGCGGCGAGGTTGTGCTGGCGGGCTTCTACGCCGAGCCGGTGCGCTTCGCTTTCCCGCCGGCCTTCATGCGCGAGGCACGCATCCGCATCGCCGCCGAATGGCGCGAGCCGGACTTGGCGGCCGTTTCCGCTTTCGTGGCGGATGGGCGGCTCTCGCTCGACGGCCTCATCACCCATCGCCGCGGCGCGGAAGAGGCGCCGGACGCCTACCGCACCGCCTTCGGCGATGCCGACTGCCTGAAGATGGTGCTCGACTGGAGGAAAACGGCATGAACGCATCCGTTGGCAAGCCGCCCGCGCCGGCCTCTCCGCAAGCGAGCATGCACGAGCGGCTGCGCGCGGAGGCCGCCAACGAACCCGATGCGGTGCCCACCGGGGAAGGCGCGAAGAAGACGCAGGTCATCGCGATCTACGGCAAGGGCGGCATCGGCAAGTCGTTCACCTTGGCCAACCTCAGCTACATGATGGCCCAGCAGGGCAAGCGCGTGCTGCTCATCGGCTGCGACCCTAAGAGCGACACGACTTCCCTGCTGTTCGGCGGGCGGTCCTGCCCCACCATCATCGAGACCTCCTCGCGCAAGAAGGCCGCGGGGGAGCAGGTCGCGATCGGCGACGTGTGCTTCAAGCGCGACGGCGTCTTCGCCATGGAGCTGGGCGGGCCGGAGGTGGGGCGCGGCTGCGGCGGGCGGGGCATCATCCACGGCTTCGAGCTGCTGGAGAAGCTCGGCTTCCACCAGTGGGACTTCGACTACGTGCTGCTCGACTTCCTGGGCGACGTGGTGTGCGGCGGCTTCGGCCTGCCGATCGCGCGCGACATGTGCCAGAAGGTGATCGTGGTCGGCTCGAACGACCTGCAATCGCTCTACGTCGCCAACAACGTCTGCTCGGCGGTGGAGTACTTCAAGAAGCTCGGCGGCAACGTCGGCGTGGCCGGCATGGTGGTGAACAAGGACGACGGCACCGGCGAGGCCGCGGCCTTCGCCGAGAAGGCCGGCATACCGGTGCTGGCGGCCATCCCGGCCGACGATGACATCCGGCGCAAGAGCGCGTCCTACGAGATCGTCGGCAAGCCGGGCGGGCGCTGGGCCTCGGTGTTCGAAGCGCTTGCCGTGCAGGTGGCGGAAGCGCCGCCGAAGCGCCCGACGCCGCTGACGCACGAGGCCCTGCTCGACCTGTTCAAGGGCGAGGCGGTCGGCCGCGGCGTGGTGCTGGACCCCGCGACCATGGAGGACATGTGCGCGGCGGAGACGCTCACCAAGCCGTCGCTGGAAGTGGTCTATGACGGCGCCTGACGTCGTGACCGAAGCGGGCGGCGGGTGCCACGGCGGGCGCGAGACCATGCAGGAGGCGGCGCGCGCCGCCGGCAAGGGCGCGGCGATGGAGCGGCTGATGGCCGACTACCCGCGCGGGCCGCACGACCAGCCGCAGTCCATGTGCCCGGCGTTCGGCAGCCTCCGAGTTGGGCTGCGGATGCGGCGGGTGGCGACCATCCTCTCCGGCTCGGCCTGCTGCGTGTACGGGCTGACCTTCACCTCGCACTTCTACGGGGCGCGGCGGAGCGTGGGCTACGTGCCGTTCAACTCCGAAACGCTGGTGACGGGGAAGCTGTTCGAGGACATCCGCGACGCCGTCCACCAGACCGCGAAGCCCGACGAGTACGACGCGGTGGTGGTGATCAATCTTTGCGTCCCGACCGCGTCCGGCGTGCCGCTCGACCTCCTGCCGAAGCAGATCGACGGCGTGCGGGTCATCGGCATCGACGTGCCGGGCTTCGGCGTGCCGACCCACGCCGAGGCCAAGGACGTGCTGGCGGGCGCCATGCTGCGCTACGCGCGGGTGGAGGCCGAGGCGGGGCCGGTGGCGCGCCCGCGCGGACCCGCCTCGGACGAGCCGAGCGTGGCGCTGATCGGGGAGCTGTTCCCGGCCGATCCGCCCGGCATCGGCGCGCTGCTGGCTCCTATGGGGCTGCGCTTGGCGCCGGGTCTGCCCGCGCGCGAGTGGCGGGACCTTTACGGCGCGCTGGATTGCGTGGCGGCGGCGGCGGTGCATCCCTTCTACACCGCGACGGTGCGCGAGTTCCGCGCGGCGGGGCGGCCGGTTGTGGCTTCGGGGCCGGTGGGCGTGGACGGCACGGCGGCGTGGCTGGACGCGATCGGGCGCGCGACGGGGATGCCGGCCGACGCGGCCAAGGCGCGCGCTTTGCCGGCCATTCGGGGGGTGCTGGAGGCGAACCCGATCAACGCGCGCATCACCGTCTCCGGCTACGAGGGATCGGAACTACTGGTGGCGCGGCTGCTGGTCGAGGCCGGGGCGGAGGTGCCCTACGTCGGCACGGCCTGCCCGCGCACCGAGTGGAGCGACCCGGACCGCGAGTGGCTGCGAGCGCGCGGGACGCATGTGCAGTACCGCGCCTCGCTGGAGCAGGACATGTCGGCGATGCGCGAGGTGAAGCCGGACTTGGCCCTCGGCACGACTCCCTTGGTGCAGGCGGCCAAGGAGATGGGCGTCCCGGCGCTCTACTTCACCAACATGGTTTCGGCGCGGCCGCTGTTCGGGCCGGCCGGCGCCGCTTCGCTCGCCGGCATCGTCGCCGCGCAGACGCGGGGGCGGGAGCGGTTCGGCCGCATGGTGAGCTTCTTCGAGGGCGTGGGCACGGCCGAGGGCGCGGGCTACGGCTTCGCGGGCAAGCCGGTCGAGCCGCCGGGCTTCCGCGACCGGCAGCGACGCCAGCGCGCGGCGCGGGCCAAGGCCGCGGAAGCGGTGGGGAGCTGAGCCGATGCTCGTGCTCGACCACGACCGGGCTGGCGGATACTGGGGGGCGGTTTACGCCTTCACCGCGTTGCGCGGCTTGCGCGTGGTGATTGACGGGCCGGTGGGCTGCGAGAACCTGCCGGTGACGGCGGTGCTGCACTACACCGACGGGCTGCCGCCGCACGAGCTGCCGATCGTCGTCACCGGCCTGGACGAGGACTCGCTGTCGCAGAACGGCACGGAAGGCTCGATGCGCCGCGCCAGCGCGACGCAGGACCCGGACCTGCCGGCGGTGGTCGTCACCGGCTCCATCGCGGAGATGATCGGCGGCGGAGTCACGCCCGAAGGCTCGAACCTGCTGCGCTTCATCCCGCGCACCATCGACGAGGACCAGTGGCAGTGCGCCGACCGCGCCATCTTCTGGCTGTGGAGCGAGTTCGGCGCGAAGCGCTCCAAGCCCGCGCCGCGCAAGGAGCGGGCGCCGGGGGTGAAGCCGCGGGTCAACATCATCGGCCCGATCTACGGCACCTTCAACATGCCGTCCGACCTCGCCGAGATCCGGCGGCTGGTGGAGGGCATTGGCTGCGAGATCAACCTCGTCTTCCCGCTCGGTTCGCATGTCGACGACATAACGAAGCTGCCGGACGCGGACGTGAACATCTGCCTGTACCGCGAGTTCGGCCGCCGGCTCTGCGAGGAGCTGGACCGACCGTACCTGCAAGCGCCGATGGGCGTCTTCGCCACCACGAATTTCCTGCGCAAGCTGGGCGAGCTGACGGGCCTGGATCCGGAGCCGTTCATCGAACGCGAGCGGCACACCACGCTCAAGCCGGTTTGGGACTTGTGGCGGAGCGTCACGCAGGACTTCTTCGCGTCCGCTTCCTTCGCCGTGGTGGCGACGGGCACCTACGTCCACGGCCTGAAGCGCTACCTGGAGGACGAGTTGGGCATCCCCTGCGCCTTCTCCTTCTCTCGGACGGCCGGGACCAAGCCGGACAACGCGGCGGTGCGTGAAGCGGTGAGGACCAAGGCGCCGCTGGTGCTCTTCGGCTCCTACAACGAGCGCATGTACGCCGCTGAGGCGCGCAGCCGGGCCATCTACATCCCGGCTTCCTTCCCCGGCGCGATCATACGGCGTTCAACCGGCACGCCGTTCATGGGCTACGCCGGCGCGACCTACGTGCTGCAGGAGTACTGCAACGCGCTTTTCGACGCGCTCTTCCACATCCTGCCGCTCGGCACCGACCTCGACCGGGTGGAAGCGACGCCGGCGCGCGCGCAGGAGGCGCCTTGGGACGACGAGGCGACGCGCCTGCTCGACGAGCGGGTGGAGGCGGAGCCTTTCCTGCTGCGGATCTCCGCGGCCAAGCGCTTGCGCGACCGGGTGGAGCGGGAAGCGCGCGACGCCGCCGAACCGCGCGTCACGGCCGAACGCGCCGCCCGTGCTCTGGCGGCGGAGGGCGTGGCGTGAGGCCCGCCCACCACGGCGGCGCCCGCCGGTCCGGCCGGCGCGGAATCCACCAGTCGCGCGCGGCGGGCGCTTCGCCGCGGCGGTCCCGGCCGCGCGGGAAGGGCGCGGCGACGGCCGGAAGGCCGACATCGGAGAGGTGCTTGCATGTCTGATTCAGTAAGGGTGTCCGGCACGGGGGGCAGACAAGACGCCTCGCTGTCGGGATTGACGGAGCCCGAGGCGAGGGAATTCCACAGCATTTTCATCACGAGCTTCCTGGTCTTCACGGTCATAGCCATCGTCGCGCACATCCTGGTTTGGCTGTGGCGCCCTTGGCTGCCCGGCGTGCGGGGCTACTCGATGAATCTGATCGACGGCGCGACGGCCCTCGCGCCCATGCTCACCTAGGGAGGCGCAGGACATGTGGCGAGTTTGGCTGCTTTTCGATCCGCGGCGGACGCTGATCGCGCTCTTCACCTTCCTCCTGGTGCTGGCGCTGCTGATCCATTTCGTCCTGCTCAGCACCGATCGGTTCAACTGGCTGGAGGGCCCGCGCGGCACGGTGAGCCCGCCCGCGGGACAGAACCAGCCGCTGCCGGCGCCGGCGCCCGCGCGCTAGCCGCCCACGGGGGAAACACCGGCGGGCGGGGCCGCGGAGGCGCCGCCCCGCCCGCTGGAGACAGGCCGCATCGGGCCGGCCGGTCGCTGACCGCCGGCCCGCGACGATCGGGAGAGCCGCCATGTCGATGCTGAGCTACGAGAAGAAGTACCGCGTGCGCGGCGGGACGCTGATAGGCGGCGACCTGTTCGATTTCTGGGTCGGGCCATTCTACGTCGGCTTCTTCGGCGTCACGTCCATCTTCTTCACCCTGCTCGGGACCGCGCTGATCGTCTACGGCGCCGCGCTCCAGGGGACCGGGAACATCTGGCTGATCAACATCCCGCCGCCCGACCTGAAATACGGGCTCGGCTTCGCGCCGATCAAGGAAGGCGGGCTGTGGCAGGCCATCACCATCTGCGCCATCGGCGCGTTCGGGTCCTGGGCGCTGCGGCAGGCCGAGATCGCGCGCAAGCTCGGCATGGGCTACCACATCCCGGTCGCGTTCAGCGTCGCGATCTTCGCCTACGTCACGCTGGTGGTGATCCGGCCGGTGCTCATGGGCGCCTGGGGGCACGGCTTCCCCTACGGCATCTGGAGCCACCTCGATTGGGTGTCCAACACCGGCTACCAGTACCTGCACTTCCACTACAATCCGGCGCACATGCTCGCCGTGAGCTTCTTCTTCGCGACGACCCTCGCCCTGTCGCTGCACGGCTCGCTGGTGCTGGCGGCGCTCAACCCGCGCAAGGGCGAGCCGGTGAAGACCGCGGAGCACGAGAACACCTTCTTCCGCGACATCATCGGCTATTCGATCGGCACGCTCGGCATCCACCGCCTCGGCCTCTTCCTGGCGTTGAGCGCGGGCTTCTGGAGCGCGGTGTGCATCGTCATCAGCGGCCCCTTCTGGACCCGTGGTTGGCCGGAGTGGTGGGGCTGGTGGCTCAACCTGCCCATTTGGAGCTGAGGGGGAGCGCGCGGCCATGGCCCTGCTGGACTTGGAATACCAGAACATCTTCACCCGCGTTCAGGTGCGCGGGCCGGCCTACCACGGGGTGTCCATCTCGCACGAGCCGTCGGACCGGCAGGGCCAGATGCGCTTCTCGCACCTGTTCGGCCAGATCGGCGACGCTCAGGTGGGTCCGATCTACCTGGGCTGGACCGGCCTGATCTCGTTGATCTTCGGCTTCGCGGCCTTCGAGATCATCGGCCTCAACATGTGGGCCTCAGTGGGGTGGGACCCGGTGCAGTTCGTGCGCCAGCTCCCCTGGCTGGCGCTCGAACCCCCGTCGCCGGCTTACGGCCTGAAATTCCCGCCGTTGGCGCAGGGCGGCTGGTGGCTGGTGGCCGGCTTCTTCCTCACGGCATCCGTCCTGATGTGGTGGGTGCGCGTCTACACCCGTGCGCGGCAGCTCGGCCTCGGCACCCACACGGCGTGGGCCTTCGCGGCGGCGATCTGGCTGTACCTCGTGCTGGGCTTCTTCCGGCCGATCCTGATGGGGAGTTGGTCGGAGGCGGTGCCCTTCGGCATCTTCCCGCACCTGGACTGGACCGCCGCATTCTCGATCCGGTACGGCAATCTTTTCTACAACCCGTTCCACGCGCTCTCCATCGTCTTCCTCTACGGCTCGACCCTGCTCTTCGCCATGCACGGGGCGACCATCCTCGCCACCGGCCGCTTCGGCTCGGAGCGCGAAGTGGAGCAGACGCTGGACCGCGGCACCGCGCACGAGCGCTGCACGCTCTTCTGGCGCTGGACCATGGGCTTCGGCGCCTCTTTCGAGAGCATCCACCGCTGGCTCTTCTGGTTCGCCATCCTCTGCCCGATCACCGGCGGCATCGGCATCCTGTTGACCGGTACCGTGGTGGACAACTGGTATCTTTGGGCGATCAAGCAGGGCTTCGCACCCGGCTATCCCGACGTGTATCCTCCGCAGCCCGACCCCGCCCTACTCGGCACAGGAGCGCCGCGATGAGATTGAGCTTCGGCAGCTGGCTCGCCGTGGCGGCCGTGGCGACCGCCGGGGCCGCGATCACGCTGGGCAGCTTCGAACGTCCGCCGGTGACGGCGGTGCAAAGGGGCTTCCGCGGCACCGCCATGGAGCTGGTCTACAACGAGCGCTTGCTGGCGGTGAACGCCTACCTGCACCAGGTCCCGGAAGCGCCGGAGCCGGCGGACGCGGGCGAGCCCTACGCCAGGGACACCTACCAGAACGTGCAGGTGTTGGGCGACCTCAGCGTCCAGCAGTTCGGCCGGCTGATGCAGTCCATGACCGAGTGGGTCTCGCCCGAGGTGGAGAACCCCGAGCCGGGCGCCCCGCAGCGCGGCTGCAACTACTGCCACAACCCGGAGAACTACGCGGAGGACAGCGTCTACACCAAGGTCGTCGCGCGCCGGATGCTCCAGATGACGAAGCACATCAACGAGCACTGGAAGAGCCACGTCGGCGAGGCGGGCGTGACCTGCTACACCTGCCACCGCGGCAATCCGGTTCCCCTCAACGTATGGGCGCAACCTCCCGCGAACGACGGTTCGCGGGGACGCGGTTTCACTGCGGACTCGGCCCGGCAGAACCTGGCTTCGGCCTCCGTGGGACTGGCCTCTCTGCCGTACGACATCTTCACGCCGTACTTCCAGGACGCCGGCGACATCCGCGTCAACGGCAGCACGCCGCTGGCGGAAGGCAACCGCCACACGATCAAGCAGGCCGAGTGGACTTACGGCCTGATGATGCACTTCTCCCAGGCCCTGAACGTGAACTGCACGTATTGCCACAACAGCCGGGCGTTTTCCGACTGGAGCCAGAGCAGCCCGCAGCGCACGAACGCCTGGCACGGCATCCGCATGGTCCGCGACGTCAACATGAGCTACATAAATCCCCTGCAGCCGGTCTTCCCGGCGAGCCGGCTGGGGCCGAACGGAGATCCGCTGAAGGCCAATTGCACGACCTGCCACCAGGGCGCGTACAAGCCGCTCTACGGCGCCCACATGCTGCAAGACCACCCGGAGCTGAACCTAGTGCAGGCGACGCCAGCGCCTTCGGAGGAGGCTAGGCGATAGCTTGATCGTGGGGCGCGGCGTGGTCGCGCCCCCTTCGATGCCCGCGGTCTGTCCGGACGACGGAAAGTGGTGCCCAGGGGCGGAATCGAACCACCGACACTGCGATTTTCAGTTGGGAGATCCCGAAGCTAAGCCGTTGAAGATGCTGCAGCCCCCCGTGTCAGACGAGTTGTCGCGTGTTTAGGACCGCGGAACGAGGGGGCGCGGGTGACCGAGAGTGGCACGATACGGACAAGCATTCAGAGACCGCATGGTCGCGCGGCTGCTGCCGCCGGAGAGTGCGGCCATCGCCGTGGTTTCGCGCGAGGTCGGGGTCAGCGTCGGCACGCTCGAGCGCTGGCGGGCCCAGGCCCTGGCCGCGCCCGGTGAGCTGACGAGCAGCCAGCGCTGGACGCCGGCGGCGCGGCTGGAGGCGGTGATCACCACGGCGGCCATGGACGAGGCCGCCCGCAGCGCCTGGTGCCGCGAGCGGGGGCTCTTTCCGGCCGAGCTCGAGGCCTGGAAGCGCGACGCCATCGCCGGCCTGGGCGAGCCGCGGGCGGCGAGCGCGGTCGAGGCCCGGCAGGACCGGCGGCGGGTCAAGGAACTGGAGCGCGAGTTGCACCGCAAGGACAAGGCGCTGGCCGAGACGGCCGCCTTGCTGGTGCTCTCAAAAAAGTTGCTCACCGTGAGCGCCCGACCCACGTCGGATGAAACCTCGGCTAGGATGGCGCGCGGTGCCGGCCCGAGGTCGGTTCGTTCTTGGTGCCGCGAGCCCGTAAAAAAGTTGGACCCGGAGCCCCACGCGCACCCCGCACTGTCGCCAGGCCCGCCAGGGCCGGAGCACGCATCCTAGAGTTCGACATCGTGGGCTCCTCGCCGGCGCCGCGCCACAAGCGAGGAGAATGGACCGTGGAGATCTTGCATCCGCGCTGCGCCGGGCTCGATGTCCATCGCGACAGCGTCGTGGCCTGCGCTCGTGTGGTCGCCCTGGGGCGTGTCGAACGCTCGGTCGAGACCTTCGGCACGACGACCTCGGAGCTGGAACGCCTGGCGCGCTGGCTCGCGGGCCACGGGGTCACCCACGTGGCCATGGAGGCGACCGGGGTCTACTGGAAGCCGGTCTGGGCGGTCCTGGCCGAGGCGTTCGAGCTCGTGCTCGCCAACGCGATGCACGTCAGGAACGTGCCCGGCCGCAAGACCGACGTGAACGACGCGACCTGGCTGGCCGACCTGCTGGCGCATGGCCTGGTCCGTGCCAGCTTCGTCCCGCCGAAGGCGGTGCAGGCGCTACGGGACCTCACCCGTACTCGCAAGCAGCTCACGCGCGAGAAGGCCTCGCACGTCGCGCGCATCGACAAGCTCCTGCAGGCCGCCAACCTCAAGCTCGGCTCGGTGCTCTCCGACATCATGGGTGCCAGCGGACGGGCGATCCTGGATGCGCTGGCCGAGGGCGAGAGTGATCCCGAACGCCTCGCCGATCGGGTCCGGACCCGCATCCGCGCCTCCCGTACGCGGCTCATCGAAGCGCTCCGCGGTCACCTGTCCGACCACCAGCGCCTGCTGCTCCGGATCCATCTCGGTCAGGCCGACGCGATCGACGCCGCGATCGCCGAGATCGATGCCGAACTGGGCGACCGTCTCGAGCCCTTCCGTGACGCCACCACGCGGCTGGCCACCATCCCGGGCGTCAGCACGCTTTCGGCCGCGGTGATCGTCGCCGAGGTCGGCACCGACATGGGCCGCTTCCCCACCGCCGCCCATCTGATCTCCTGGGCCGGTCTCTGTCCCAGGAGCGACGAGAGCGCGGGCAAGCGCCGCTCGACCAAGCTCCGCAAGGGAGCGCCATGGCTGAAGACCCTGCTGGTGCAGACCGCCTGGTGCGCGACCCGCGCCAAGGGCACCTACCTGCGGGCCCTGTTCGGGCGCCTCAAGGCGCGCCGCGGTCCCCGCAAGGCCATTGTCGCGGTCGCCGCCGCCATCCTCACCGCCGTCTACTGGATGCTCACCCGGGGCGTTACGTACGCCGACCTCGGGGCCGACCACTTCGACCGCACGGAGCGGACCCGCCTTGCCGCCCGTCTCGCCCGCAAGCTCGGTGAACTCGGCTTCGACGTCACCCTGACCCCGAAGGACGCCGCCATGGTTTCATCCTAGCTCGGGGCGGTCTTCCACGACGGCGAGGACGCATGACCCGCCTGGAAGACCGCCAGACCCTGGTGGCCGCGATCACGGTGGCCTGCGCCGCCGGCGCCCGGCTGGCCCCGGCCTGTGCCCTGGTCGGCATCGACCTGCGCACCTTCCAGCGCTGGCGAGGCGGCGACGGCCAGGTCCAGACGGACTGTCGGCCCGAGGCTTTCCGGCCCAGGCCGGCGCACGCCCTGACCGAAGCCGAGCGGGCGCGCATGGTCGAACTCGCCAACGCGCCGCGCTTCGCCAGCACGCCGCCGGCCCGGATCGTCCCGGCGCTGGCCGACGAGGGCGTCTACGTCGCCAGCGAGGCCAGCTTCCACCGCGTGCTGCGCGAGCACGGCCAGATGCGCCGCCGAGGTCGGGCCCGCCCGCCGCGGACCGCAGGCCCGCCCAGCACGCACGTGGCGACCGCCCCGGGGCAGGTGTGGTGCTGGGATGTCACCTTCCTGCCGGCCCGGGTGCAGGGGCGCTGGTTCTACCTGTTCCTCATCCTCGACCTCTTCAGCCGCAAGATCATCGGCCACGAGGTGCATGAGACGGACCAAGCCGAGCACGCCGCCCACCTGGTCCGGCGCACGGCGCTGGCCGAGGGGATCCACGCCCGCGCGCTCCGCCCGGTGCTGCACGGCGACAACGGCCCGAGCGTGAAGGGCACGACCGTGCTGGCCATGCTGCACTGGCTCGGCATCGCGCCGTCGCACTCGCGCCCGCGGGTGAGCGACGAC
>CADCTL010000047.1 GCA_902805625.1 uncultured Acetobacteraceae bacterium | reverse complement strand
ACGGTCGAGTTGCGCGCGTGCTGGCCGTGGCCGTGTTCCGCGCGCTGCAAGCCGTAGTAGGCGGAAACGAAGACGCAGACCGCCGCCGAGAAGGCGAGGCCCGCCCTGCGCGCCTCGGCGAGGAGGCCGCGCCGGATGCCGTGCAGCCGGCGTTGCAGCGGCGTCGGGCCGTGCACGAACATGGCCGCCATCGCCGCCAGGATCGGCAGGTGCCCGATGGCGTCGAGCTTGCCGAAGTCCAGGATCGCCGCCGCGAAGATCGCGCCTAGCCCGAGGATGCCGAGCCGCGGCAGCCCGAACCCGGTCAGGATGTGGAAGGCGAACGCGAACTCGACGAAGCCCGCGACCACCATGAAGTCCGACGGCAGCAGGCCGAAGGTCAGCCAGGGCCGCGTTTCCAGCAGCGGGAAGGTCCACTGCGGGTAGGCCCACTTCTCGACCGCCGCCCACATCAGGCTGACGCAGACGGCGGCGTGCAGGACGGGAAGGCGCAGCGCGCGGAAACGCTCCGAAGCGCAGGAGGTCAGCGCCATGTAGGCCGCGAGGCCGAGGAACACCGGGTAGTCCGCGATGTGGAAGGCGCCGTAGAGCGCCGCCCCGTAGCCGTAGAGCGCCAGGATGCCCAGGGCGCCGAGGAAGCAGCTCCGCGCCGAGATCATGCTGGCGGCGATGCCGAGTTGGAGCCAAGCCGGCCACTCGGCGCCCGTCTTGAGTTCCGGGGTGAGGATGACGCCGCCCGCGGTGAAGAGCGCCATGAAGAAGGCGCCGGTGCCCGCCCGCAAAAGGCGTTCTTCCACCTCTTCCCGCCCCCGCAGCGCAAGCACGCCGCCGCGCCCCGAACGCGCCGCGAGCCGGTCCAGCAAGAAGCCGGCGGCCATGAGCAACGCGAAGCCGGCGAACACCAGCAGGAAGCGGTCGGAGAGGACGCCGTGGATCGGCATCGGCGGCTCGGCCACGTCGAAGGGCGCGAACCACTTCACGTGCGCCAGGGCCGGAGCGGGCAGGAAGCAGGACGCCGCGAAGCCCGCGTGGAGCAGGAAAGGCGCCACGGGCGCGCGGACGGCTCGCACCGCCGGCCGCGCATCGGCAAGCGGTTCCGAAAGTCGCATGGTATGCATGGTGTGTCCCCCGTCCTGCCGGCGCCTGGCGCTCAGATGAACAGCGGGATCAGGAGAAGCAGGGCGAGGGCGGATGCCGCGCCCCCGCCCGGCAGGATGGCTTGCACGAACGGCGGCAACGGTTCGGCCAACAGCGTACTCATGGCGCTCTCCTCGGCTCGCGGAGGTCAAGAACCTCCACGTCGCCGAGTGTCGGGGAGCGCGTCCGGCGGCGCCGTGCGGCGCATCACCAGGCGGCGGATGCGCGGCGTCACTCCTTGGCGACGGTGCACTCGATCTGCCCGTGCGGTTCGTCGGTGGGCAGGAAGATTTGGTTCTCGTTGGCCAAACTGAAGCGCGACAGGTCGATGGGCAGATAGTGCTTGTTCGGGCAGGCGAGCGCGGCGGCGCTAGTCGGGCCGGATGTTGTTCTCCCGCACCACCCGGCCCCAGGTCTCCATCTGCCGGTCCAGGAAGGCCGCGAACTCCTCCGGGGTCGAAGCCACGAGGTCGATGCCGAGGGGGTCGGCCATGCGCCCGCGCACCTCCGGCGTTTCCAGGGCGCTCCGCAACGCCGCGTGGAAGCGGCGCAGGATCGGCTCCGGGGTGCGCGCGGGGGCCAGCGCGCCCCACCAGGCCAGCGCGTCGATGCCGGCGATCCCGGCCTCCGCGACCGTGGGGACGTCCGGGAAGCGCGGCGAGCGCGTCGCCCCGGTCTGCGCCAAGGGCCGCAGCGTTTGGCCGACCTGCCCGCCGAGCCCGGCGTTGGTGGCCATCGGCAGGTCCAGCTCGCCCGCCGCCGCGGCGGTGCTCATCGGGCCGCCGCCCCGGTACGGCACATGCACGACGCGGAAGCCGCCGGCCTTCTGCATCAGCGTCATGGTCAGGTGCGCGAGGCTGCCGTTGCCGATGCTGCCGTAGGTGAGGGTGTCGGGCTTCGCCTTCGCGGCCGTCACCACCTCACCCAGGTTCTGCCACGGGCGGGAGCGGTGCGCGGTGATGAGCATGGGCGCGGTGCCGACCAGCATCACCGGCGTCAAGTCCCGCTTGGTGTCGAAGCCGAGGTTGGGAATCAGGAACGGGTTCACCGCGTGGGTGTCGAAGACGAGCAAGAAGGTCTGCCCGTCCGGGGCGGCGCGCGCCGCGGCGGCGGCGCCGAGGGAGCCGCTCGCGCCGGGGCGGTTGTCCACCAGGATCGGCGCGCCGAGTTCCTGCTGCAAGCGCGGCTGCAACAGGCGCGCGACCGTGTCCACGCTGCCGCCCGGCGGGAACGGGACGACGATGCGGACCGGCCCATTCGGCCAAGCGGGCTGCTGCTGGGCGAGGCCGGCGCGGGGCGCCGCGAAAGGCGTGGCGGCGGCGAGGACGGCGCGGCGGGAAAGGGATGGCATGGCGCAAGCTCCCGCCGTTCATCGGCTCCGGTCAACCCCGTGGCCGCCGAACCGTTGACCGGCCCGCGACTCCGCTTGTACGGCTGAACCGCGCCGCCCGCGCGCGGAGGCCTTGGAGCCCGCCCATGCCCGAAACCGTCGAGGCCCGCGCCGCCGTGCTGCGTGAGGTCGGCCGGCCGATGCGGATCGAGGCGGTGCGCGTCGGGCCGGTGGCGCCCGGCGACGTGCGGGTGCGGGTGCGCGCCGCCAGCCTGTGCCACACCGACCTGGAGGCGATCGAGGGCCAGCTCGCCGTGGCGTTGCCCGCCGTGCTTAGGCACGAGGCCGCGGGCGAAGTGGATGAACTCGGCGAGGGTGTCGAAGGCCTTTCGGTCGGCGACCGCGTGGTGCTGTCGTGGAACCCGCACTGCGGGCACTGCTTCTTCTGCGAGCGGTCGCAGCCGATCCTGTGCCGGCAGTACCTATCGAACGGCCCCAAGGCCCTCCACTTCGATGGTCGCCCGCGCTTGGCCTGCGACGACGGCTCGGCCTTGCACCAGCTCATGTACCTCGGAAGCTTCGCCGAGCAGTGCGTGGTGCCGGCGCATTGCGCGGTGAAGGTGCCGCCGGAGATGCCGCTCGACCGCGCCTGCCTGCTCGGCTGCGCGGTGATGACGGGCGTGGGCGCGGCGACGCGCGTTGCCGACATGCGCTGGGGCGCGACCGCGGTGGTGATCGGCGCCGGGGCGGTGGGCCTCGCCGCGATCCAGGGCGCGCGGCTGGCCGGCGCCGCGCGCGTGGTCGCGGTGGACCCGAACTCCGCGCGCCGGGCCATGGCGGCGGAGATGGGCGCGACCGACCTCTGCGACCCCGCGGCGCAGGACCCGGCGGCGCTGGCGCGGTCGCTGACGGAGGGCCGCGGCGCCGACGTGGTGATCGAGTCCGCCGGCGCCCCGGCGGCGTTCCGCGCGTCGGTCGAGTGCGCGCGGCCGGGCGGGCAGGTCGTCTGGCTCGGCAAGGTCGGCGTGAACGACCCCGTGGAGTTCCGTTGGGGCAGCCTGATGCAGGAGAAGCGCATCGTCCGCTCCTCCTACGGCGGCGCCCGGCCGCAGCAGGACTTCCCCGCGATGGCGCGCGCCTACCTGGACGGTTCGCTGAAGCTCGACGCGCTGGTGACGGCGCGCATCCGGCTGGAGGACATCAACGAGGGATTCGCGGCGCTGAAGCGCGGCGAGGCGGTCCGCTCCGTCGTCCTGTTCGACTGAACCCCGCGCTACACGGCCGCGGCCACGACCGCCATCGCCGCCGCGTCCGCGCGCAGGGCCGCCAAGCCGCCGGAGAAGACGATCTCCCCCCGCTCGATCACGTAGATGCGGTCGGCGTCGTCGGGGACGTGGTGCAGGTTGCTTTCGGCGATCAGCACCGCGCGGCCCTCGCCGCGGACGGCGCCGACGCCGCGCGCGATCTCGGGGATGACCACGGGCGAGAGCCCCTCGAAGGGCTCGTCCAGCAGCAGCAGGTCGGGGTCGAGCGCGAGCGCGCGGGCGATGGAGACCATCTTGCGCTCGCCGCCCGAGAGCTGCGCGCCGCCGCGGGCGAGGTACTGACGGAGCTTCGGGAACACCGTGTAGGCGTGCTCGATCCGCGCCTGGGCCGGGCGGCCCTCCGGCCGGGTCCAGGTCGGCAGGGCGACGTTCTCGGCCACGGTCAGGTCGGCGAAGACCTCCGACTCCTCCGGGCTGAAGCCGACGCCCATGCGCGCGATGGCGTGCGGCGGCAGGCCGAGCAGTTCGCCTCCGCGGAAGCGGACGGAGCCGCCCGAAGAGCGGCGGCGGCCCATGGCCGCGTCCATGGTGGTGGTCTTGCCGGCGCCGTTCCGGCCGAGCAGGCAGACCAGCTCGCCTTGCTGCACCGAAAGCGACACGCCGCGCAGGATCGGACTGCCGGCGATCTCCACGCGCAGGTCGCGGATGTCGAGCATCAGTGCGGCGCGGCCTTGGCCGTCCGGCGGCCGACCAGCGCGGAGGTCACGCCCTCGTCGGCGAAGAAGTCGCGCACCGGCAGGTCGGCCAGCACCTCGCCGCCGCGCAGGCCGACGACGCGGCTGGCGTAGGTCTCGACCAGGTCTATGTCGTGTTCCACCAGCAGCAGGGCCTCCACCCCGGCGCGGCGGGCGGCCTCCATGAGCGTGGTCATGATGCCGTGCTTGTCGGCGGTGGCGACGCCGCTGGTGGGCTCGTCCAGCAGGATCACGGTGGGGGAGAGCGCGAAGGCAGAGGCGACGTCGAGCAGCTTCTTCTGCCCCTGCGGCAGCTCCCGCGCCGGGCGGCGCAGCGCCGGCCCGAGCCCGAAGATGGCCGCGACCTCCTCCACCTTCGCCCGCACCTCGCGGTCGGCGCCGAGGGAGGCGAGCATGCGCCGCCCGCGCCCCAGCTTCGACAGCGCGCCAACCGCGATGGTCTCGGCCACCGTCAGCTCCGGGAACACCTGCACGAGCTGGAACGCCCGCGCCATGCCGAGCCGCGCCAGCCTCACCGGGCCGACGCCCGCGATGTCCGCGCCGCGGAAACGGACGGAGCCCTCGGACGGCGTCAGCAATCCGGTCAGCACGTTCACCAGCGTGGTTTTACCGGCGCCGTTGGGGCCGACGATGGCCACCGTCTCGCCTGGCTCCACCCGCAGGTTCACGCCCTTGAGCGCCACGTAGTCGCCGTAGCGCCGCCCTACGCCTAGGGCTTCGATCAGCGGCGCGCTCATTCGGCGGGCGCCGGCCGCGACGCCGCCTGCGCACGGTGCCGGCGGGCGGCGGCGATGCGCGCCCGCACCAGGGCGGGCAGGCCCATCAGCCCCTGCGGGCAGGCCAGCACGATCAGCGCCAGCACCGCGCCCAGCAGGAAACGCCAGTAAGGCGTGAGCGACATCAGCGAGTCTTGCAGCAGCACGTAGGCCAGCGCGCCGAGCAGCGGCCCGGCGAAGCTGGCGGTGCCGCCGAGCAGGGCCATGAACACCAGCGTCCCCGAATGCGTCCAGAAGGCGAGTTCCGGGTCGGCGAGGCCCACAGGGACCGCCAGCATGGCCCCGCCGACCGCTCCCAGCACCGCCGAAAGGACGAAGGCGAAGAAGCGCGTGCGGTGGACCTCCACGCCCAGGTACTCGGCTTTGCGCGGGTTCTCCCGCTGCGCGCGCAAGGAGAGGCCGAAGGGCGAGCGGACGACCCGCCACATGAGCAGGGCGAGCAGCGCGGCGAGGGCGAGGCAGTACCAGTAATAAGGGCCGACCAGGAACTCCGTCTTGTCCAGCGCCTCGAACTCCTGGCCCAGCAGCGTCGGGCGTGGCACGCGCATGCCTTGGTCGCCGCCGGTCAGCGCGTAGAACTTGAACAGGAAGGAGTGGAACAACATGCCGAAGGCGAGGGTGAGCATGCCGAAGAAGATCTTGGTGTAGCGCGAGCAAAGCGCGCCGACCGGCAGCGCCACGAGCAAGCCGGCCGCGGCGGCGGCGAGCAGCGCGACCTCGAAGCTGGCGATCCGCCACACCCCGACTGTGACGGCCGCGGCGTAGGCGCCGATGGCGACGAACATCGCGTGCCCGAAGGACACGAGCCCGCCGTATCCGAGCAGCAGGTTGAGCCCGAGGAGCGCCACGCCGTACCCGAACACCGGCAGCAGCAGCGTGGTGCGGTACTCGCCCAGGACCAGCGGCAACGCCGCGAAGGTTGCCAGCACGGAGGCCGCGACCACAGCGTTTCTCACGCCGCAGGCTTCCCGAACAGGCCGGCCGGCCGCAGCAGCAGCACCGCGACGACGACCGCGTAGATCGCCAGCAGCTCCAACTCCGGCCAGACGAGCAAGGTGGCGGCGCGGAGCACGCCGACGATCACCGCCCCGGCGAGCGCACCGGGCATGGAGCCGAGGCCGCCGATGACGACCACCGCGAAGGCCTCGACCACCAGTTCCACCGCCATTTCGGGTGTCGCGGCGCCCGAGGGCACGACCAGCGCCCCGCCGATGCCGCCGAGCGCGGTGCCCAGCGTGAACACCGCCGCGTAAACCTTGCCGGTGTCCACCCCGAGGGCGGCGGCCATGCGCCGGTTCTCGGCCGTGGCGCGCAGCAACCGGCCGAAGTTGGTGCCTTGCAGGAACGCGCCCAGGCCCGCCGCCACCGCCAAAGCCGCGGCCAGCACGAGGAGGTTCCAGACCGGGATGCGAGCGCTGCCGAGTTGGAGCTGGCCGTAGGCCAGGTAGACCCCGTCCACCTGCTGCGGGCTGCTGCCCCAGCCCATGCGGACCAAGTCTTGCAGCATCAGGATCAGGGCGAAGGTGAGGAGGAGCTGAAAGCTTTCGTCGCGGTCGTAGACCAAGCGCAGCATCCGCTCGATCGGCGGCCCGAGCACCGCGGTTGCCGCCCCGGCGACCAGCAGGACCGGCAGCGCGAGCAGCGGCGAGAGGCCGGCGCCGAGCGCGTACCCGCCTGCGGTGACGCCGAGGTAGGCGCCGATCGCGTAGAAGCTGCCGCAGGCCAGGTTGAGGATCCGCTGCACCCCGAAGACGAGTTGCAGCCCGGCGGCCACCAGGAACAGCACCGCGGCGTGGAACAGCCCGGCCGCGAGGACCTCGACGAGCGCGCTCACGCCGTTTGCCGCGCGCCGGGCGTCAAATGTCGAACCGCGCCTCGGCGATCCAGCGCCAGAAGTCCTGGCCCGGCCCCTTCTGCAACTGCCGTCCGTCCACGCGGTCGATCTTCGCGGGGTCGAGGATCGGGAAGTCGTAGCGCGGGTCGTGCGCGGTGACGCCCTGCACGAAGGTCTGCTCCGCGATGCCGTCGGGGCGCATCCGCCCCGGCCCGCCGAGGGACACCACCTCGACGCCGCGGATGGCGTCGGCGATCTCGGCCTGGCTCGGCCACGCGCCGCCGCCCTTGGCCTGCACCGCCTTCTCCACGCCGCGGCGCCACACCTCCATGGCGAAGAAGGCGCGGTCGGCTTCCCAGTGCGGCCAGTCGCGCGTGCGCTCGTTGTACCACTGCACGAACTCCTTCGCGAGCGGCGTCGCCTGCGGGTCGGCGAAGTAGAGCGTGTTGTGGCCGAACACCATCCCGGGCGGAGTGAACTCCTTCTTCAGCGACGTGTGCTGGAAGCCGGCGGCGGGGAACACCCACTTCCGCCCTTCCAACAGCCCCGACGCGTGCGCCTGCCGCATGAACACCGGCAGGTCGGCGAAGAGCATGGAGGAGAAGACGAGGTCCGGGCTCGCCGCCTTCAGCGCCGCGACGTTGGCGGTGAGGTCCATGCCGCCGACGCGCGGCCACTGCTCCGCCACCACCCGGTGCTCGATGTTGAAGCGCTTGAGGAAGGCGATGAAGGCGGCCCAGTTGTTGCGGCCGTAGGAGTAGTCCGGGTTGATGCCGGCCACGGTGACGAACTGGCCGCGGAAGTGCTTGATCGCGGTCAGCGACCCCATCACCGCCTCGGCCTCGTTGTCCGTGCTGCGGAACACCCAGCGGCTGCGCGGCATGGTCTCGTTCACGCCGTCCTGGGTGGTGCCGTCCCAGAACACGGTGAGGATGCGGCTCTCCTCCAGCACCGGCCCCAGGGCGAGCGAGACGCCGGAGGAGACGACGCCCTGGATGCAGTCCACCCGTTCTTGCAGCGACAAGCGCCGGGCGCGCTCCACCGTCTCGCGCGGGTTGGTCTCTTCTTCGACGACCAGCTCCACGCGGCGGCCGGCGACACCGCCCGCGGCGTTGATCTTCTCGACCGCGAACTCCACGCCCTTCAGCCCGACCTCGCCCACCGTGCCGGCCACGCCGGCGCGCGGCGCGAGGATGCCGACGCGCAGCGGCCTGGGCTGCGCGAGGGCCGGCATCGGCAGGCCGATGGCGGCGGCACCGGCGATCAGTTGGCGACGTGTGGCCCGCATCCGTTTTCCTCCCCGTCCGCCGCTCAGGCGCGGAACGCCGTCTTGTCCGTGCCCGAGTAGAGGGCGGCGACCTGCCGCTCCATCGCCGCGCGGTGCGCCGCCACCGCCGCCTCGTCGCGGTCCGCCACCGGCGCAGGTTCCAGCTCGTAGTGCCCGCCGGTGTCGCGGCCGCGCACCAGCGTCGCGGAGTCGCGCACCTTGAGCTGGTGGACGTGCGGCGGGATGTAGCGGATGGCGAGGCCGACGCGCCGGCGGTCCGTCGTGTTAGGCCCGCTGTAGTGCGCCAGCTTGACGTGGTGCAGCGACATCTCGCCCGCCTTCAACGGCACCTCCACCGCCTTGTCGGCGTCCACCTCCACGGCGATCTCCTGGCCGCGCGAGAGCAGGTTGTGCTCGTGGAAGGTGTCCGCGTGGGGCAGTTGGCCCATGCGGTGGGTGCCGGGGATGAACTCCATCGCCCCGCTCTCCACCGGCGCGTCGGAGAGCGCGACCCAGGCCGTCACCACGTCGTCCGGGTCGAGCCCCCAATAGGTCGCATCCTGGTGCCAGGAGACGTAGTCGGGGGTCCGCGCCTCCTTGATGAAGAAGCTCGTGGACCAGCACAGGATGTCGGGGCCGAGCAGGTCCTCGACCGCGTCGAGGATGCGCGGGTGCCGGACGAGGTCGGCCGCCCAAGGGAAGAGGAGATGCACTTTGTGGCGCATGTTGCTGGCGATCGGGCCGCCGGTCGCCGCTTCGTGGGCCTCCAGGGCGTCGCGGCAGCGCCGGACCTCGGCGTCCGTGAGGACCCGCACCGGGTAGTGGAAGCCGTCGCGCCAGAACGCGGCGGTCTCCGCCTCCGACAGCAGCTTCGGCATGCCGCTCCTCCCGTCCCCGCTGTGCTGCCACGGGGTTGATATACGAATGGGACAGCAGTGTCGCCATCCGCGCCGCCCGTTGTCAATCGCCTCCTTCCGGGGTCGCGGCGTTGCGCGCGGCGGTGCGCCGGGCCAAATCGTCGTGTCATGCCCGACACCGTCCCGACGCGCCGCCCGCCGCCCGCAGCCGCCGCGCGGCGCCGCGCCGCCCAGCGCCGCCCGTCCCCCGGCGCCGGCGAGACGCTGACCGAGCGGGCCTACCGCGTGCTCGAAGAGGAGATCGTCACGCTCGCCCTGGCGCCCGGGGAAGTGGTGAGCGAGGCGCTGCTCTCCGACCGGCTCCGCATCGGCCGCACCCCGATCCGCGAAGCGCTGCAACGCCTCGCTCGCGAGCGGCTGGTCCGCATCCTGCCGCGTCGGGGCATCGTCGTGGCCGCGGTGGACGTGCGCGAGCAGCTCCGCCTGCTGGAGGTGCGGCGGGAGATCGAGCGCCTGATGGCGCGAACCGCAGCCCGGCGCTCCGACCCCTCGCAGCGTGGGCGTTTGCGCGCCCTTGCCGACGCGATGGACCGCGCCGCCGCCGATGGCGACGAGACCGCCTTCCTGCGTCTCGACCGCGAGTTGAACCTGCTGGTGATCGAGGCCACGCGCAACGAGTTCGCCGCCGCGGCCATGACCTTGATGCACGGCCTGGCCCGCCGCTTCTGGTTCATCCACTGGCGCCAGAGCGCCGACCTGCCCGAAGCGGCGCGGGCGCACGCCGCCCTCGCCCGCGCCATCGCGGAAGGCCAGCCGGAGCCGGCCGCCGACGCCTCCGACCGCCTGCTCGACTACATCGAAGCGTTCACGCGCGCGACCGTGAACGCTGGGGCCTGACCGGGCCCTCCCTCTTGCAAGCCTGATGTGACGAGTGATATATCAGAACCTCGGAGACTGAAGCAGGGAGGTTGCCATGGAGCTCGCCGCCACGGGCATGACGGATCGCCAAAGGCGGTACCGGGCCAACTACCGGGAGCGCGTGGCGGGCTGGTACAACGGCTGGCTCCACGTGTTCATCATCTACGCGATCGGCTTCACGGCGCTCTACGTCTACCTGTCCAACCTGTCGGCGGTGACGCCGTTGGAGCTGCTGACGGTCCCGCTCACCTTCCTCTTCTGCAACTTCTTCGAGTGGTGGATTCACCGCTACGTGATGCACCGGCCGTCCAAGAACCCGGTGTTCCGGGCGATCTACAACCGCCACACGCTGATGCACCACCAGTTCTTCACGGACAGCGAGATGCGCTTCGCCGGCCACCACGATTGGCGGGTGACGTTCTTCCCTCCCTACGCGTTGGCGACCTTCACGCTCATGTCCATCCCGGCCGCGGTCGCGTTGGGCTGGCTGCTCTCGCCCAACGTCGGTTGGCTGTTCATCTCCACGACCACTTCAGTCTACCTGATCTACGAGTTCATGCACTTCTGCTGCCACGTCGAGGACAACGCGTTCGTCCGCCACATGCCGTTCGTCAACACGATCCGGCGGCACCACGCGGCGCACCACAACCAGTCCATCATGATGGAGCGGAACATGAACCTGACTTTCCCGGTTATGGACTGGCTGTTCGGCACCTCCGACCTGAAGCGCGGACTGCTCGGCCACCTCTTCAACGGCTATGACAATCGGCACGTGCGGACGGACATGCGGAAGACGTCGCGCACGCCGCAAGGCGGCGGAAGCCGCGCCATCCAGGCGGCCGAGTGAGCCTCGGCGTGGCCTCGATCGAGCCGAACCTGGTGCCGCTGCTGTGGTTCGCACTGTGCTGCACGGTCGCCTGCGTGGCGTTCCTGGTGCTCGCCGGTGCGTTTCCGTTGGCGAGCCGGCCCGACCTCGCCCGGAGCCCGGTCGGGACGGCGCTCGCGCTCGGCAACGTCCTCCTCCTGGTCGTCCTGGTCGCCGGGACGGCTTGGTTCGGAATCAGCCACCTGCGCTGGACCAGCCTCGTCATCGCGGGCGGGTCGGTGTTTCTGTTCGCGCCCGGCCTATTCCACCTGTGGCCGGAGCGCTGGCGCGACGGCCGCGCGGGTCTCGTCCTCCTTCTCTGCCTACTCGGGGGTTCGATCACCGCGCTGCGGTTGGCGTGACCGCTTTCGACGGAGTTGAGCGATGCCGTTCCCGGTCAAGCTAGGGCTGTCCGTGGTGGTGACGCTGGTCATCATCGCGGCCTTCTTCCACCAGCGCGCCCTGGGCCATGAGGGCCCGCAATGGGCGCTCCTGCTCCTGGCGCCCTTCATGCTAGTCGCCTTGTGGATCTTCCCGGAGGTCACGCGGAAGCCCATCGAAGACGCCAAGGCGGCCAGCGAGACGCTGCCGAAGGGCATGTGACCGCCGTGGCGGCGAAGACCTACACCGGCGACCGCACCATGGACGGCATCCAGGTCTCGGTGGACGGTCGGCCGCTCGACCCGCGCTACGACCTCCAACGCTTCACGGACGGCGGGTTCGAGTGGAGCTATGAGGGTCCGGAACCGGAGCAGCTCGCCTTTGCCCTCCTGGTGGACCACCTGGGCGATCCCGCGAAGGCCGCCTCGCTCCGCGGCCGGTTCATGCGCGAGATCGTCGCCAACTTCGACAACGAGTGGGAGATGACGACGGCCGACATCGAGCGCGCGCTCGAAAGCTTCGGCGCCTCCGCCGCCTGTTGAGGCGCCGCCGCGGGCGGCTTCAGACCCGCGCCTCCCAGAACATCGGGTAGGCGGCGCGCGGCACGTCGCGCAGCCGGTCGCGTATGCCGGCGGGGATGGTGAACTGGCCCCACATCACGCTCGGCACGTGGCGGACCGCGGCGGCCTGGATGCCTTCCGCCAGCCGCCGCCGCTCGGCGGGATCGGCGCTGTCGGCGAAGGCGCCCAGCATGCGCTCGATGTCGCGGTCGCAGTCCCAGCCTGGGTACTCCGCGCAGGTGTTGGACACGTAGAAATGCGTGAGCGGCGAGAACATGTCCGTGCCGTTCGCGTAGACCGAGAAAAGGTGCCACCCCTCGCGCCGCGCGCGGCGGGCCAGCAGCGTGCCCCAGTCCATCACCTGTTCCTCCACGTCGAAGCCGGCGCGCTGCATCGCCTGCACCATCACCTGCGCGGCGAGTTGGCTGATGCTGCCGGCGGTGGTCAGGAACGCCAGCTTCTGCCCCCGGTAGGAGGTGGCGGCGAGCATCCGCCGCGCTTCCTCGGGGTCGTGGCCCATTGCCTCCGCCCCGGCGCGGCTCTCCAGCGGCGCGTCGCACAGGAAGAACGACGGGCAGGCGGCGGGCGCGCGGTAGCGCTCCGGCACGCCGATCGCGGCGAGGACCGCGGCCTGGTCGGCGCAGCGCCACAACACGCGGCGGACGGCGGGGTCGTCCATGGGCGCGGCGGCGTGGTTGATGCGGTAGTTGCCCTGGAACATGTGGATGCCGCCGAGCCCGACGAGGTGCACGCCGCGCGCGCGTTCCAGGCGCGGCAGCAGGTCGAAGGGCAGGTACTGCATGTAGTCCACTTCGCCGGCCATCAGGGCGGTGGCGCCTGTCGCTTGGTCCGGCATCACGCGCAGCGCGATGCTCGGCAGATGCACGCGCTTGCCACCGGCGAGGAAGTCGGCAGGCTCCTCGCGCGGGGCGTAGCCCTCGAACCGCTCCAGCACCATCACGTTGCCGGGGCGCCAGTCGGCGGCGCGGAAACGGAAGGGGCCGCTGCCCACCGGCTCCCGGATGCGCTGCTCCACGGGCACGCGCGCCAGGCGCTCCGGCAGCATGACCGGCAGCGGCGCGTTCGGCTTGCCCAGCACCTCCAGCACCATCGGGAAAGGGCGGGACAGGGTGAGGCGGAAGCTGCGCGCGTCCGTCGCGGAAAGGCCCGCCTTGGCGGCCCAAAGCATCCGCCCCAGCGAGTCGCGCGGCGCCCAGCGCTCCAGGCTGGCGACGCAGTCCGCCGCCGTGACGGGCTCGCCGTCGTGCCACCGCAGGCCGGGGCGGAGGCGGAAGTCCCAGAGGAGGCCGTCGCTGCTCCGCTCCCAGGCCTCGACCATCTGCGGGCGGATGGTCCCCTGCCCGTCCATGGCGAAGAGCGTGTCGAAGACGTGCGTGGCGAAGGTGCGGGTGATGGCCGCCGTGGTGGCGTGCGGGTCGAGGATGACGACCTCGCTCTCCAGCACGACGTTCACCGGGGCCTGCGCCCGCGCCGGCGACGCGGCCCAGGGCAGGGCGAGTCCGGCCGCGAGCGCGCCGCGCCGTCCGATGAGAGGGTGTCGCACGGCACCGTCCTCCTCGCTTGCGCGGACAGGCTAAGGGGCGGGTTGGCGGCGCGTCCAGCGCGGGTCCATGCTGCGCGCGACGCGGGAGAAGGCCAGGCCGATGGCGACACCGGAGGAATGGCGGGACGCCGCGCGACGGGCCGTGCCGCCGCTCACCGGGGAGGTGCGGCTGCCCGGCCTGTCCGCGCCCGTGCTGCTGCTGCGCGACGGCCTCGGCGTCCCGCACCTGCGCGCCGCCACGGCGCGGGACGCCTTCCTCGCCCAGGGCTTCGCCCACGCGCAGGACCGGCTGTTCCAGATGGAGCTGAACCGCCGCCGTGCGCTCGGCCGCAGCGCCGAATGGCTGGGGCCTTCGGCGTTCGGGGCGGACGCGTTGGCGCGCCGGCTCGGCGTCGAGGCGGCGAGCCGGCGGGACGCCGCGGCGCTCGGCGGGGAAGCGAGGGAGATGGTGGAAGCGTATGCGGCGGGGGCGAACGCGTTCCTCGCCTCGGGCGCACCGCTCCCGCTGGAGTACGAGCTGCTGGGCGCCGCGCCCGAGCCCTGGGAAGGCTGGCACTGCATCGCGGTGATGCGGCGCCTCGGCCTGCTGATGGGCTCGGTCTGGTTCAAGCTGTGGCGCGCGGCGGCGCTGCCCGTGGCGGGCGATGCCGTCACGCTGCTGCGCTACGACGACGGCGGGCGGGACGCGCTGATCCACCCCGTGGGCGCCGAGGCGGAACGCTGGCGCGCCGGCCTCGCCGACCTCGCGCCCGCCGCGGCCGCCCTGCTCGAAGCGGCGGAGGCCGACGCCACGGGCGGCGGCAGCAACAACTGGGTGGTCGCGCCGCATCTCAGCGGAACGGGGCGGCCGGTGCTGGCGGGCGACCCGCACCGCGTCTTCGAACTGCCGAACATTTACGCGCAGGGGCACGTGGCCTGCCCGGAGTTCGACGCCATCGGGCTGACCGTGCCGGGCGTGCCGGGCTTCCCGCACTTCGCGCACAACGGGCGTGTCGCCTGGTGCGTGACGCACACCTTCGCCGACATACACGACCTCTACCTGGAGCGCTTCGCCGCGGACGGTCGCCGCGCCCTGTTCCGCGGCGCGTGGGAGGAGGTGCGGCGCCGCACCGAGCGCGTCTCCGTCCGCGGCGAAGCGGCGCCGCGCGAGGTGGAAGTGTTGGAGACGCGCCACGGTCCCGTCATCTGCGGCGACCCGGCGCGCGGCACGGCGCTGACGCTCAAGAGCGTTCAGTTCGCCGAAACCGATCTGTCCTTCGACTGCCTGCCGCGGATGCTGCGGGCGGGCACGGTGGAGGCGCTGTTCGAAGCCACGCGGGGCTGGGGCCTGATCGACCACAACCTGCTCGCGGCCGACACGGCGGGCCGCACCGGCTGGCTGCTGCGCGCCCGGGTGCCGCGGCGCGGGCGGGAGAACGGGTGGCTACCCGTGCCTGGATGGACCGGCGAACACGAGTGGCGGGGTTGGATCCCGTTCGAGGAGATGCCGCGGGCGCTGGACCCGGCGCCGGGCTTCCTCGCCACTGCCAACAACCGGCCCGTCGGCGACGACCACCCGGATTACCTTTGCACCGACTGCCACCCGCCCTACCGCGCCCAGCGCGTGGCCGCCTTGCTGGCCGACCCGGCGCTGCGGAGCGTGGACGGGGCGGCGGCGATCCACGCGGACACGCTCTCGCGGCCAGCGGTGGAGATGCGGGAGCACCTCGCGCGGCTCGCCCGCCTTTCACCGGCGGGGGAGGCGCTGCGGGCGGAACTCCTGGCTTGGGACGCGCGCATGGAAGCGAGCTCCCGCGCCGCCGCGCGCTACATCGCGCTGCGGCTCGCGCTGGTGCGGCGCTTCGGGGAGGTGAGCGGCCTGTCCGCGCTCGCGGGCCGCCCGTGGCTCTCGCCCGCGCCGGGCGTCGCGCCGCTGACGCAGCTCTGGTGGGCGATGCCGGCGCTGCTTCGCGCGGACGACGCGACGCTGCTGCGAAGCACGAGTTGGGACGCGCTGCTGCGCGGGGCGCTGGAAGAAGTGGCGGACGCGCCGCCGACGGAAGCTTGGGGCGAGATGCACCGGCCGCGCTTCGCGCACCCGCTCTCGGCGCTGTTCCCCGAAGCGGCGCCGTTGCTGGACCCGCCCGCGGCGGCGTTGGCCGGCGACGGCGACACGGTGCAGGCCAACGGGCTGGTCGCGCCGTCCGGGCCGCGCGCGACCTACGGCGCCCTGGCGCGCTACGCCTTCGACGTGGGCGCGTGGGGCAACAGCCGGTGGTCGGTCTTCCTGGGCGCCTCCGGCCACCCCGGCAGCCCGCACTACGCGGACCAGCACGCCATGTGGGCCGCGTGCCGCATGGCGCCGATGGTGTCCGATTGGGCGACGCTGGAGGCGGACGCGGAGGCGCGGCAGACGCTACACCCGTAAGGCGGCGACAGGTCCTGGGGGGCCCGCCGTTCGCGCCACCGGTGCGGAGCATCGCACGGCCAAGCCGGTCTCCAGCGCTGTCCGGAGACCGTGGCCCAAGACGTGCTCCCGCGCCGCCGGGGCTCAAGCGTCTTCGAGCACCCGGGGTCGAGCGGCGGGGCGCGGAGAGCGTTTCGGGATCAAGCATTCGGGCAGCGGCCTGTTCCCGGCGGGGGTCGGCGCCGGCGGTGTTTCTGGCGCCCGGTCGCGCCCCCAGGACCCATCGCCGCCGCCGCGGCGCAAGAGCAGCAACTCCCGCACCGCCAGCGCCACCGGCACGCCGAAGGTCAACGCGCCGCTCAGCAAGATGTACACTTCGGGGTCCATTCCACGCCTCCTGGTCCCGCGGCAGGCGTCCTGGTGCCGATGCCGCCACATCGCACCCTAACGTCCGGGTCGGTCGCCGCCAGCACCGGCCTTCTTCGGCCCAAGCACCGCATCGCCCCCGACTTCGTGGGATCAGGGCCCTGTTCGGTCCCGGGGTGAGGCGGCCGGGCCGGCGGAGGAAGAGGTCCGGCTTCCGGGCGCGGACGGGAGCGACGGCCTGAAGTGGGGTCCGCCGCCACGGCGCCTTGGGCTGACAGGCGAAGTCGCAGGCCGGCGGCGTTTGCGAACGCTGTGGCGAGTTCGCACTGGTGCACCGCTTCTAAGGCGGGCGGGATCGTCCGGCCGCCAAGCACAGCTCTGGTTCTGAAAGCCCGCCTCGGCGGCTATGACGATCGTGACCAGCCCCCGTCGAGCGGTCCGGGCGAGAATCGGTGGATCGCGGCGGCGCGGGGCGGGGCTGAGCTTGCCGGGCCTGGGCCGCTCGGCGGTGCGAGCAGCGTGGGCATGGTCAACCGCGCCGCTCGCCCACACCGCGTCGAGCCTGCTTCCCGCCGTGCAGCACGTCGTTTCCGCCGCCGCCGGTGGCAGCCGCGTAGCTGAGCACGCCGCGGCTGGTTTCCAGGTGGTCGAGAACGGCGTCGCGGGCGCCGTCGTGGCGGACCGTGAGCACCCTCGACACTGCGCGCGCCTTTCCCGCCGACCGCCCGAGGCAGGCGGCGCTGCGGCCAGTCCGGGCCGCCTGCGCGCACCGTGGCCTTCCGCACAGTGGGTGCTTCGGCAGCCGTGGCACAACGCGCCTCGGTGAACAGAGAACCACGGCCGCACAGGGCGCCGCGGGACACCGAGGAGACATGCCATGACACGCACCATCACCACCGCCCTCGCCGGCTTGGCCTTGGCCGCCGCCGGCCTCGCCGCCCCCGCTGGCGCGCAGCCGCGGTTGGAGCAGACCGGGGACGGCTACACCGTGGTCTACGACGGCGCTGCCGGACGCGGCGACTCCGCCGGCGGCGGCGACGCCCGCTTGGTGGGCGGCGGCGACAACGCCGCCATCCTCTACACCGGCCCCGACCCGGCGCGGGCGGGCCGCCCGGCGTTCCTTTCGGGCGGCGGCGACGACGCGGTGCTCAGCTACGCCGAGCCGGTCGTCGCCGTGGCGCAAGCCGCAGGGCGCCGCGGTTGACGCCGGGCGACGACGCCCCCGGAACCGAGCTTGCCAGGGCGGCGGGGCGCCGGAGGGTGCTCCGCCGCCGCCCGCGTGCCCGCCCGCCGACCGCGCCCGAACCGGGCTGAGGCGACCGCCGCACCGCCGGCGGAGGCCGGGCCGCTGGTCCGGGCGCCGTTCCGGCCCATATCGGGCGCATGCCCGAAGCGCCCTACCCGAACCCGCCTCCTGCCTTGCCGCGACCGCCCAGCACGGCGCGCGAGCGCACGCAGCTCGAAGCCTTCCTGGTGCTGCGGCGGAACCCGCTCGAACTCTGGGGGCCGGCGGCCTACCAGCGGGACGTCCTCTACGGCCGCTTCCTCGGGCGCGAGCAGATCATGCTCAACGATCCGGACGCGATCCGCCACGTGCTCGTCGCCAACAACGAGAACTACGGCCGCAACATAGGCACCAAGCGCGTGCTGCAACCGGTGCTCGGCAGCGGCCTGTTCCTCGCGGAGGGCGCCGCTTGGCGGCACCAACGCCGCACCGTCGCTCCGGCCCTCGCGCCGCGCACCATGCCGATCCTCGCGCGCCACGTCGTCCTGGCGACCGAGGAGGCGGAGACCGAGCTGGACCGCGTCGCCGGTGGGCGCCCCGTCGAGTTGCTGCCCCACTTGCAGCGCTTGGCGCTCACGGTCGCGGGCCGGTCCATGTTCTCGCTCGAAATGGCGGAGTTCGGCGCCGGTATGCGCGCCCTGCTGATGCGCTACGCGCGGCGGTATGCGCAGCCCGGCTTCCTCGACCTGCTCCTCCCCGCCTCCGTGCGCTCCCCGCTCGACATCGGCCGCGCCGCCTTCCGCGCGGAGTGGCTGCGCTTCGTGGACGGCTTGATCGATGCGCGGGAACGCCAGGCGGAGAGAGCGCCGGCCGAACGCCCGCCGCGCGACCTGTTCGACCTGCTGGCCGCCGCGCGCGACCCGGAGACCGGCGCAGGGTTCAGCCGCGCGCAACTGCGGGACGAGGTGGCGACGCTGATCATCGCCGGGCATGAAACTACGGCCGCCACGCTGTTCTGGGCCTGCTACGCCGCGGCCAAGCTGCCGGAGCACCAGGAGCGCATCGCTGAAGAAGCGGCCGCCGCCGACCTGTCGCCCGGCAACGCGGCGGCCGCCCTCAAGGGGCTGCGCTACACCCGCGCGCACGTGGACGAAACTCTGCGGCTTTACCCGCCGGCCTTCCTGATCGTGCGCGAGGCGCTCGGGCCTGATACGATCGCCGGGCGGAGGATCGCGCCCGGCACCGTGGTCAGCGTCTCGCCCTGGGTGCTGCACCGCCACCGCCGCCGTTGGCGCAACCCGGACGGCTTCGACCCGGCCCGCTTCCTGCCCGGCGCGCCGCCGCCGGACCGCTACGCTTACATGCCCTTCGGCGCCGGCCCGCGCGTGTGCGTCGGCGCGCAGTTCGCGCTGACCGAGGCGACGCTCGTGCTCGCGCGGCTGCTGCGCGCCTTCCGCATCGAGCTGTTCGGGAGCGGCACCGTCGTGCCGCGCGGCTTCGTCACCACGCAACCCGACCGGCCGGTCCGCTTCCTGCTCACCCGCCGCGCCCACTGACGGGCCCACCGCGGCGCGCGACGCCCGCGGCCCGGACGTGCTTGGTTCGACGAAGGTGGCGTTGGGAGGGCTGTGGCCGTGACTGTGGCAACGACACGCTCCGCCCGCGAAGTGCACGCGAGCTTGCGCGGGTTCGACACCGCAGAAGCCGTCCTCGGTGCTCGTCACGGGACGGCTGCCTCGCATCGCGTCCTCAGTGCCTGACGACGAGGCGGCCGCGCGACCGCCTGCCGCCCCTGGCCGGCGGTCAGGCCGCCCGGCTGCCGCGACGCTCGCCGCCGCCGGCGTAACGGCCGGACAGCAGCGTGCCCGCGTTCGGCGCCACGGTCTTGAGCCCGAGCCGGTCGAGCATTTGGAACGCCGTGCAGACCGCGGCGGACACGACCGGCACCCCGCAGGCCTGCTCGGCCGCCGGGATCGCGGCGAGGGAGGGCATCTGCACGCAGGCCGACAGCACCACCGCGTCCACACCCGTCACGTCGAGGCGCGGGAGGATGCCCGCCAACGCGTGCGGGTCTTGCGCGCCGACCTCCAGGTTGTCTTCGATCTCCAGCGCGATCCGGTCGTGCACCGCGATGCCCTCGGCCTCGATGTAGTCGCACACGAGCTGCGTCAGCGGCTTCATGTAGGGCGCGATCACCGAGATCTTCTTCGCGCCGAGCACGCGCAGGCCGTCCACCAAGGCCCCGGCGCTCGTCACCACGGGCGCGGCGCCGCCGTTCTCGACCGTGGCCCGGTGCAGGCGCGCCTCGGACTCGCGGTGGTAGCCCTTGCCCATGCTCATGATGGCGACGAGGCAGGCGTAGCCGAGCACGTCCACGCGCGCGTCGGACAGCTCCAGCGCGCAGCGGTCGGAGTCGCGGTCCATCGCCGCGAGTTCCTCCTTGGTCACCTTCTTCATCCGCATCCGACTGGAGTGGAAGGTGAACCGCTCGGGCTCCGCGGCCTCGCGGGCGCGGAGGATGGCCGGGATCTCGGTTTCCATGGTGGTGTTGGAGCTCGGGACGATCTGGCCGATGCGGATGAAGGGCTGTGTTGGCATGTCCATGCTCCTGGGCGCCGACGGCTGGGGACGCGGGATGGCTACGCTCGATACCGAAGCCACGTCGCCGTGCAACGCCCGCGCCCCCGGCGGAGTTGACCTTGTTGCGTCGGTGCATCGGCAAGGCGCCGTGGATTGCGCCCCCGCGCGGACCGCCGCCAGTATGGGCCAACGCAACCCCTGGAACCCGTGCCGCCCTGGCACGGGCGGCCGGGCAACGATCAACCATCGAAAGATGGAGGGAGCAAACGATGACGCTGCGCTTCACGCTGAACGGCCGCGCCGTGGAGGCCGAGCCGGCCGACGCCGAGATGCCCCTGCTCTACCTTCTGCGCGAGGAGCCCTTCGCGTTGAACGGCCCCCGCTTCGGCTGCGGCCTCGCCCAGTGCGGCGCCTGCACCGTGCTGGTGGACGGCCAAGCGGTGCGCTCCTGCTCGGTGCCCGCGGAGTCGGTCGAGGGGCGCGGCGTGACGACGCTGGAAGGCCTCGGCACCGCGGCGAACCCGCACCCGCTCCAGGCCGCATTCGCCGCCGAGCGCGTAGCCCAATGCGGCTATTGCACCAACGGCATGATCATGCAGGCGGCCGAGTTCCTGTCCCGCAACAAGCGCCCGACAGAAGCCGAGATCAATGAGGAGCTGACCGCCAACCTGTGCCGCTGCGGCAGCCACGTGCGGATCGTCCGCGCGGTGGCTCGCGCCGCCTCCACCATGGCCGGTTGAGGGGCGCCCCGCGATGAACGCGATGACCGACACCCGCATCGCCCGCCGTTCTCTGCTCGCGTCCGGCCTGTTCGTCGCCTTCGCCACCGGCGCCGCGCGCGGTCAGACAACGACCCAGGCCCCCGGCGCCCCGGTGGGCGTGGCGCCCGGCGCGCCCACCGGCCCGACGCCGACCAACCTCATCGACCCGCCGCATGTCGGCGTGGACGGCCTGCTCGCCATCGGCGCCGACGGCCGCTGCCAGGTGCTGACCAGCAAGACCGAGTTCGGCCAGGGCATCCGCGCCTCCCTCGCGCAGATCGCGGCGGAGGAGCTCGACCTGCCCTACGCCATGGTCGAGGTGCCCTTCCCCGACACCGACCGGATGCCCGACCACGGCCTGACCGGGGGCAGCGTGACGCTCCAGGTCGTGGGGCCGCGCGTCCGCCGCGCCGCAGCGACCGCTCGCTCCGCCCTCGCCCGCATGGGCGCCGAGCGCCTCGGCGTCCGCCCGGACGCCGTCGAGACGGTTGATGGCGCGGTGCGTGTGGCGGCTGAACCCGCCCGCAGCGTGCCCTACGCTGAGCTCGTCGGCGGCAAGCGCTTCGAACTCCCGATCGATCCGGCCGCGCAGGTGAAGGACCCGGCGAACTGGAAGGTCGCCGGCCGCGACGTGCCGCGCCCCGACGTGCTGGACAAGGTGACGGGCGGCGGCGACTTCATCCACAACGTCCGGTTGCCGGGGATGCTGCACGCCCGCGTGCTGCACGCGCCGCGCATCGGCGCCGTGCCGAAGGCCGTGGACGAGTCCTCCATCGCGGGCGTCCCCGGCGCCCGCGTGGTCCGCAAGAACAACCTCCTCGCCGTGGTGGCCGAGCGCGAGTGGAACGCCGTGCGCGCCGCGCGCGAGCTGAAGGTCGAGTGGACCGACGGCACGCCGATACCGCCCATGGCGGAGGTGTACGACGCCGCCCGGAAGGCGCGGGTGGTCCGCGCCGACACCACCGTGAACCGGGGCGACCCCGCCGCGGCCTTGCCGACCGCCGCGCGCCGGTTGGAGGCCGAGTACCGCTTCGGCGTGCAGACGCACGGCACCATCGGCCCGTCCTGCGCCGTGGCCCAGTACGAGAACGGCAGGTTGACGGTGCATTCCGGCTCGCAGGCGCCGTTCGACGTCCGCAAGCAGGCCGCGCACATCCTCGGCCTGCCCGCGGAGGCGGTGCGCGTGGTGTACCACCACTCCTCCGGCTGCTTCGGGCGCAACGGCCTTGAGGACGCGACCGCGGAGTGCGCGGCGCTGGCCATGGAACTCGCACCGCGCCCGGTCCGGCTGCAATGGATGCGCCACGACGAGCACGGCAGCGAGCCTAAGGGCCCGCCCGTGGTCATGCAGCTCAAGGGCGGCGTGACGCCCGAGGGCCGCATCGCCGCCTGGGAGTCGGAAGGCTGGGTGCCGCACAGCACCATGAACCTTGTCCGCACCACGGCGGCCGAGATGCTGGGCGCCGACGACGGGCCGCCCGGCTCCGGCAACTGGCACGCCAACTCCAACCCGCCATACGACGGGATCGCGGCCGCGCGCACGGTGATGCACCGCATCTCCGAAACGCCCTTCCGCCCCTCCTGGATACGCACGCCGGGGCGGTTGCAGAACTGCTTCGCGGTGGAGTCCTTCGCCGACGAGTTGGCGGCGGCGGCGGGCAAGGACCCGGTCGCCTTCCGCTTGGAGCACCTGTCCGACCCGCGCGGGCGGGCGGTGATCGAGGCCGCGGCGCGGGCGGCGAACTGGCAAAGCCGCCCCTCGCCGGCCGGCGGCCAGGGGGGCACGGTCAAGCGCGGCCGGGGCGTCGCCTACATCCGCTACGACAACACGCGCACCTACGTCGGCTGCGTCATGGCGGCGGAGGTGGACACGGGCACGGGCGCCGTGCGCGTCACCGATTGCTGGCTCGCTCAGGACTGCGGGCAGGTCATCAACCCGGACGGGGTGCGGCTGCAAGCGGAGGGCTGCGTCATCCAGACCGTGTCGCGCACGCTGGGCGAGGAGATCCGCTGGGAAGGCAACGCGATCACCACGCTCGATTGGGCGTCCTACCCGTTGCTGGCCTTCCCGCAGGTGCCGCGCATCGAGGTGGTGGTCCTGGACCGCCCCGAGCAGCCGATGTGGGGAGCGGGCGAGCCGGCGGTGGCGGTGATCTCCGCCGCGATCGGCAACGCCGTGTTCGACGCGACCGGGGTGCGCTTGCGGGAAGTGCCCTTCACGCCCGACCGGGTCAAGGCGGCGCTCGCCACGGGCTGACCGGAGAAAGAGGCCATGAAGGTCACGGACGTCGTCTGCCACGTGCTGCAATCGAAGGTGGACCGGCCCTTCACCTCCGCGCGCGGCTGGCTTTACGCGACGCGCGCCTCCTGCGTCGTCGAGATCACGACGGACGAGGGCATCACCGGCTGGGGCGAGTGCTACGGCCCCGCCGCGGTGAACAAGGCGCTCATCGAGACGCAGTACCGCCCGCGCGTGGTGGGGCGGGACCCGTTCGACGTCGAGGTGGTGTGGGAAGACCTCTACAACCGCATCAAGGACTACGGCGCGACCGGCTTCGCCGTCACCGCGATCTCGGGCATCGACATCGCGCTGTGGGACGTCATCGGCCGCGCCGTGGGCAAGCCGATCCACAAGCTGATCGGCGGCGCCCACCGCACGGAGGTGACGGCCTACGCCACCGGCCTCTACTTCACCGACATGGATCGGCTGATCGAGGAGGCGGTCGAAGAAGCGGAGGAGTACGCGGGCCAGGGCTTCCGGGCCATCAAAATGAAGATCGGGCTCGGCGACCCGAAGCTCGACCTGGCCCGGATCAGGGCGGTGCGGGAGGCGATCGGGCCGAACGTCCGTCTGGCCGTGGACGCCAACCACTGCTTCACCGTGCCGCAAGCGATCCGCCTCGGCCGGGCGATGGAGCCGCTCGACATCCTCTGGTTCGAGGAGCCGATCAGCCCCGAGGACCGCGACGGCTACGTGGAGGTCACGCGCGCGCTCGACATGGCGGTCGCGGGCGGAGAGAACGAGTTCACCCGCTGGGGCTTCCGCGACACGGTCGCGCGCAAGGCGATGGACATCGTGCAGCCCGACGTCTGCGCCGCCGGCGGCATCAGCGAGATGCGCAAGATCGCCACCCTGGCCAGCGCCTTCGGGGTGGAATGCGTCCCCCATGCCTGGGGCAGCGCCATCGGCCTCGCCGCCACGGTGCAGTTCCTGGCCGCGCTGCCGGATCAGCCGCCGGCCTTCCGCCCGATCCCGCCGATGCTGGAGTTCGAGCAGACGCCGAACCCGCTGCGCG
>CADCTL010000046.1 GCA_902805625.1 uncultured Acetobacteraceae bacterium | reverse complement strand
CGAGGTCGTACATGATGAAGCCGTGCGCGCTCATCACCAGCTCCGTCCCCTCGCCGCCGTAGGAGAGGATGAGCTGGCCGATCAGCTCGTCCGAGCCGTTGCCGCAGACGATGCGCGCGGGGTCGAGGCCGAAGCGCCGGCCGATCGCCTCGCGCAGCGCGGTGGCGCCGCCGTCCGGGTAGCGGTGCATCTCCGCGGCGGCTTCGACCATCGCGGCGCGGGCGCCGGGCGGCACGCCGAACGCGCCCTCGTTGGAGGACAGTTTGATGATGCGGTTGACGCCGGGGATCTTCGACTCGCCGCCGACGTAGGGCTCGATGGAGAGGATGGTCGGGCGCGGCTGCGGCGTGGGCATGGGGGATCTACTCTCCTCCGTCCGGCGTGGCGCGGATGGGTGTGGCGTAGAACCCGAGCGGCTGCGCGCGGTTCGCCGGCAATCGGGCGCGCAGCGCCGAAAGCCGCGGGTCGTCGGCCGCCACCGCGCCGTCCGCCTCCGCCAACGCCCACACGCTGTCATGCTGGCGAGCAAGCAGCAGGGTGCGCGCGGGCAGGCCGGCGTCGCGCAGCGCGTCCAGGACCAGCCGCCGCGCCGCGGCGTCCGAGGATTCGCCCCCGTCCGACCCGGGCATGGCCGCGCCGGGATCGAAGGCGAGGCGCAGCAGGCTGCGGTCGTCGCCGCTCGGGTCCGGGCCGTCGCGCGTCACGACGATCCCCTGCGGGACGGGAGACACGGCGTAGAAGGGCAGGCGCGCCACCACCTGGAGGCGCGGCGCGTCCAGGCCGATCCACCACGCCCCCGCGCCGTCCTCCGAAGGGATGGGCAGCACCGCCGCCTGCGCGCCGCCGTCGGCGAGGGCGGCGAGGGCGGCGTCGGGCCCGTCGGCGAAGCGCGGCTCGCCCATGGTGCCGAAGCGCGACCGCGCCGCCTTGTAAACGTCCGTGTCGCCCGCGGGCATCGCCACGGAGAAGGCGCCCTGCATGGCGTTGCTGGCGCTGAGGAGCTCCCGCCAAAGCCGCACCAGGGCGGCGGGCGGCAGCGGCCCGGCGTGGCGGAGCAGCAAGCGTCGCAGGATGGCCGCCTCGCGCCCCGGCCGGAGCGAGGAGGCGTTGCCCTTCAGCCGGCTGGCGGCCATCCGCGCCACCACGTCCGCCCGGCGCATGACCAGGTCGTGCAGCGCGTCGTCGATCGCGTCGATCTCGCCGCGGAGCGCCGCGAGCGAGGCCTCCGGGCCGGGGGAGCTGGTGGCGTCGAGGGCTGGGGTCATGGGTGCGGCGGCAGCAATAAGGGCGGTTGCGTCAGGCGCCAAGCGGCGGAAGCCCGACGACCCGCCGGCGCCTGGACGCGATGGCCGGCGCGCCGCGCCGGCACGGCGCGCGCGGCACCGGTTCCGGCCCTCCAGCGTGGTCGTGGCGGGCCCGGGGGAGTCCGCCTCCCACAAGGATCAGCGGCCCGTCCAGGGATGGGCCGGGCTGTGGCCAAGGGGAGAGGTCCCGGCCGGCGTCGGCGGGCGAACACCGCGAGGAAACCCCGGCCGCCTCTCGGCCGTGCCGGACCGGGCCGGGCGCGGCGTTGTGGCGACCCCTTCCCGGGCCTAAACCGATCCGCCATGTCCTACGCCCCCGTCGCCCCGTTTCAGCAGGTGGAGCACCAGCGCGCCGTCTTCGCCGACGGCCTGATGCTCGATTGCGGCGTGCGGATCGCGCCGATGGCGGTGGCGTGGCGCGGCTACGGGCGGCTGAACGCGGCGCGCACCAACGCCGTGCTGGTGTGCCACGCGCTGACCGGCGACCAGTACTTGGCGGAGGCGCACCCGCTCACCGGCCGCGCGGGCTGGTGGCAGAACATCGTCGGGCCGGGCAAGCCGCTCGACACCGACCGGTACTACGTGATCTGCACCAACGTGCTGGGCGGGTGCATGGGCTCCACCGGGCCGCGGGAGGAGATGACGGACCCGGACACCGGGCGCGGGCTCGGCCGGCCCTGGGGCACGGATTTCCCCAACATCACCATCCGCGACATGGTCCGCGCGCAGAAGCTGCTGACCGACAGCCTCGGCATCGAACGGTTGCTGGCGGTGGTCGGCGGCTCCATGGGCGGGATGCAGGCGCTGGAGTGGGCGGCGACCTTCCCGGACGCGGTGTACGCGGCGGCGCCCGTCGCCACGGCGGCGCACCACAGCGCGCAGAACATCGCCTTCCACGAGGTCGGCCGCGCGGCCATCCACTCCGACCCCGCGTGGCAAGGCGGGCGCTACTGGGAAAGCGGGGCGGTGCCGGCGCGGGGCCTCTCGGTGGCGCGGATGGTGGCGCACATCACCTACCTGTCGGAGCAGGCGCTGGCGCGGAAGTTCGGGCGGCGGCTGCGAGGCGCGCGGGCGGTGACGCTGCTGGAAGACGTGTTCGAGGTGGAAAGCTACCTGCGCCACCAGGGCAGCACCTTCGTCCGCCGCTTCGACGCGAACAGCTACCTGACCATCACCCGGGCGATGGACTACTTCGACCTGGCGGCGGAGTGGGGCGGCGACCTCTCGGCGGCGTTCCGGGGGACGGCGACGCGGTTCTTCCTGGCGAGCTTCAGCAGCGATTGGCTGTTCCCGACGGAGGAGAGCCGGTCGGTGGTGCGGGCGCTGAACCGGGCGGCGGCGAACGTGGGCTTCGTGGAGATCACCACCGACAAGGGGCACGACGCGTTCTTGCTGGAGGAGCCGGACTTCCACCGGGCGCTGGGCGGGTTCTTGGCGGGGTGCGCGGCGCGGGTGGGGGTTTGAGGCGGGCAGGCATCGGGCGTGTTAAGCTGCCCGGCGAGCAGGGAGGCCGGACGTGGGGAGCCAGGCAACGCTGCGACCGCCCGGCGCGCCGTTGAGCGCCGACCCGGAGGTGATGGGCGGGAGGACCGTCTTCGCTGGGACGCGGGTGCCCGTGGAGGTGCTCTTCGAGAATCTCGCGGACGGGCTGACGGTGGACGAGATCGTCGAATCCTATCCGACCCTCCGCAAAGAGGACGTCCTGAGCGTTCTGGCCGAAGCCTCACGGCGGCTCAGCCAGCGGCCTTGAAGTCAGTCCTGCTCGACGAGAGCATTCCCAGGCAGATCGCTGAGCCGCTTCGGCGGGCCGGATACGAGGTCTCCACCGTCGAGCAGGCCGGGCTGAAAGGCTTGAGGAACGGCGACCTGTTGCGG
>CADCTL010000045.1 GCA_902805625.1 uncultured Acetobacteraceae bacterium | reverse complement strand
CTACAAGCTGCGCGTCCGGGCGCGCGACCGGCAAGCCCTAGGCGGCATCACCGCCGTCGCCAACAACGGCTCCGGCGCGGTCCGCATCACCCGCGCGGTCCACAACTACACGACCGGCGATAGCGTCACCGTCGAGAACGTCGCGGGCGTGCCCGGCGCCAACGGCACCTTCACCGTGACCGCCGTCGATGCGAACAACTTCGACCTGCAAGGCTCGACCTTCTCCGGCGCCTACATCAACACCGGCTGGGCGACCGCGAGCCGGAACCTCGCCCCGGCGACCAACACGGTGCTCTCCGTGGCCTTCGCCTCCGTCGTGGACCACGCCGAACTGACCGCGGAGATCACCGCCGGTCGCGGCTCGTCCTCCACCGGGCAGTCGGTTTCCGTCAACGCGAACCTCCTCAGCCAGAGCGCCACGAGCTTGAACGTCGGTGCGGAGGTCGGCGAGGTCGCCGGGCGAGCCGGCGGTGCGTTTGAACGGGAGGGAGGTGGTCTCGTCGTCGATCAGGGCGGCGAAGGCCGCGGTGGATGCTGTCATACCACTATAGTATCAAATCGAGCCTCCCGGCCGCCACCAAGCCGTCAGTCGGCGTAGTCGGGATCGGTCTGGAGGAGGCGCCGCTTGACGCTCTCTAGGTGAAGGCGTGCGCTCTCCCGGTCCCCTTCCCGCATCTGCGCCGCCGTCCTGGCCGCCACCTCCGCCGGCACCTCCTTCAGCGGGCGGCCGGTGGTCATCGCAAGGCGCTGCGCCTCGCAGGCGCGCTCCAAGTAGTAGAGGTCGTCCCACGCCTCGGCCGCCGAGGCGCCGACCACCATCACCCCGTGGTTCCTCATGAACACCACGTCGGCGTCGCCCAGAGACGCGGCGATGCGGTCGCCCTCGCGCTCGTCCAGCGCCAACCCGTTGTAGTCCTCGTCCACGATCGTCCGCCCGTGGAACTTGAGCGCCGTTTGCCCCGCCCACACGAGCGGCGGCCCTTCCAGCATGGCGAGCGCGGTCGCGTTCGGCATGTGGGTGTGGAAGGCCGCCTTGGCCCGCGGCTGATTCAGATGGACGCGGGCGTGGATGTAGAAGGCCGTCGCCTCCGGCACGCCCTCGCCGGCCACGACGTTGCCGTTGAAGTCGCAGATCAGCAGGCGGGAGGCCGTGATCTCCGAGAAGGCGAAGCCGTAGGGGTTCACCAGCATCAGGTCGTCGTGCCCGGGCACCACCACCGAGAAGTGGTTGCAGATGCCCTCCGACAACCCGAGCCGCGCGGCCATCCGGAAGCAGGCGGCGAGGTCCACCCGCGCCGCGCGGATTTCCGGCGTGTCGAGATCAACGTTGCGGAGCGTCGAGGAAGCGGTCAGGGCGTGGGCCATTGCGGGGCCTCCCGTTTGGGCCGATGACGTGGCGGTGAAGTGGTTACGCGGCAAGTTGCATCAACGCCGCCGGCCGGGCTAATCCGGAGTCCGAAAGCGCGTCGCCGTGGTTGCAGATGCCTTCGTGCAAGCCGAGCCGGGCCGCCATCCGGAAACACGCGGCCAGATCGATCCGGGCCGCCCGCACCGCCTCGCTGTCCAGGTCGGAATTGCGCAGCACCGCGGGCGCGCTCGTGTGCCGGGTAGCCATACCGCTGCCTCCTCGCCTGTGTGGCTTTGACTTCGCAGGCCCCGCGCGCTCCGGCAAGGCATCACCAGGAACGGCGGTATCTCCCGGGTGGCCCGTACGGCCCAGGAAGTCCGGACGGCCCCATGCCGCGATAGCCCTTCTGCTCTTCCCAGCGCTCTATTTGATCGCGCGTAGCGTTGCGGCGCCGTTCCCGGGGACCGTTCCAGAACCGGTCCGCGGCCTCCTTCTCGCGCTGCCGCGCCCACCAAGCATCGAGTTGCCGCTGCCGCGCCGCCGAATCCACATCGGCGAGCGCCGCGCCTGGGGCGACGGCGACGGCCAGAGCGAGCAGGCGACGGCGGCGCATGCAGGATATATCGGGTCCGGAGCCCCCCGCACCAAGGACCAGGGCTTGCGCCCCCGCTTCGCCCGGCCGGAAAATGCGCCGCCATGGCCCCCGACGCAGCCCCTCCCCTCGCCGGCGTGCTCGAAACGGCGCTCTACGTGGACGACATGGAACGGGCGCGCGCGTTCTACGAAGGCGTCCTCGGTCTAGCGCCCATGTTCGCCGACGCCCGCCTGACCGCCTACCCCGTCGGCGGCCGCAGCGCCCTGCTCATCTTCCGCCGCGGCGCCGCGACCGAAACGGCTCGCCTGCCCGGCGGCACCATCCCGCCCCACGACGGCGCCGGCCCCGCCCACTGCGCCCTCTCGGTCGCGACGAACGCGCTGCCGAAGTGGGAGCGTCACCTCGCCGAGCGGGGCGTCGCCGTCGAAGGGCGCACGGAATGGCCGTCGGCCGGACCAGCCGCCAGTGTCAGCATCTACTTCCGCGACCCGGACGGCCACCTCCTGGAGTTGGCCACGCCGGGGCTGTGGCCGCTGGAGGCCGGCTGACCCTTAACGCCACCGACCACCACGGAGCACGAACTTGAGCGGCACGAACCACCGGATCGACGGCGAGCGCCTTTGGGACAGCCTCATGCGGATGGCCGAAATCGGCGCCACGCCGCGCGGCGGCGTCCGACGCCTGGCCTTGTCCGCGGAGGACGCCCGGGGCCGCGAGCGCTTCAAGCACTGGTGCGAATCCCTCGGATTGGCGGTCCGGGTGGACGCCATGGGCAACATGTTCGCCCGCCGCGAAGGGCGCGACCCGCGCCGCGCGCCGGTGCTGTTCGGCAGCCACCTCGACAGCCAGCCCTCCGGCGGGAAGTTCGACGGCGCGCTCGGCGTGCTGGCCGGGTTGGAGGTGATGCGGAGCCTGCGCGACCTCGACATCGCCACGGAAGCGCCCCTCGAACTGGTCAACTGGACCGACGAGGAAGGCAGCAGGTTCGGGCGTTCGCTCATGGGCAGCGGCGTTTGGGCGGGCGTCTACCCGGAAAACGAGATCATGGCCGCCCGCGACACGGAGGGCGTCTCGGTCGGCGAGGCGCTGGACGGCATCGGCGCGCGCGGCCCGCACCCGGCGGCGCTCTTCCCCGTGGACGCCTACTTCGAACTCCACATCGAGCAAGGCCCCATCCTCGAACGGGAGGAGAAAATCGTCGGCGTCGTCACCGGCGCGCAGGCGCAGGTCTGGTGGGACGCGCGCGTCACGGGGCAGGACAGCCACGCCGGCACCACGCCGCCCTCCGCCCGGCGCGACGCGCTGGTGTGCGCGGCCCGCGTCGTGGACCTCGTGGACCGGATGATGCGCGCCCGCGGCGAGGACGGGCGCGGCACGGTCGGCTTCCTGCAAGTGCAGCCGAACAGCCGCAACGTGGTGCCCGGCGAAGCGCGCTTCAGCGTCGAGTTCCGCCACCCGGACACGGCGGAGATGGAGCGGTTGGCGGCCGAGTTCCCGCGCGAGGCGCAGACCATCGCGCGCAACTGCGGCGTTTCGATCGAACTGGCCGAGCTGTTCCGCTTCCCACACCAGCCCTTCGACGCCGCCTGCGTCGCTCTCGTCCGGCAAGCGGCGGCCCGGCTCGGCTTGCCGGCGCGCGACATCGTCAGCGGCGCCGGCCACGACGCGGTGTACGTCGCCCGCCGCGTGCCCACCGCCATGATCTTCGTCCCGTGCAAGGACGGGCTCTCCCACAACGAAGCGGAGAGCATCCTGCCGGAGGAGGCCGAAGCGGGCTGCCAAGTCCTGTTCGAGGCCGTGCTGGCGCGCGCGAACCGGCCTGCGGCGTGACGCGCTGCGTCAGCCCCCACCGCCCACCCAGCGCGCCACCAGGTAGGCCACCACCGCCGCGAGGCCGCCGACGCCGAGCGTCTGCACCGCCCCGCGCAGCGCGGGCAGCCCCGTCGCGCGCGCCTTCAGCCAGCCGAAGCCCAGGAGGGCGACGCCGGTGAGCGCGGCCGACAGGGTCAGGGCCGGGCGCACCTCTGCGAACAGCATGTAGGGCGCGAGCGGGATCAGCCCGCCCACCACGTAGGCGCCGCCGATGGTGGCCGCGCTCTGCGCCGCGCGTCCCGGCGCCGGCTCGGACAGCTCCAGCTCGAAGCGCATCATGAAGTCCACCCAGCGCTTCCGGTCGCTGGCGATGGCCTCCGTGGCGCGGCCGAGCGTTTCGCCGCGCAGCCCGTAGCGGTGCAGGATGGCGGCCACCTCCCACTTCTCGCGCTCCGGCCACTCGTGCGTTTCCTGCTCCTCCCGCGCCCGCTCGGCGGCGTAGTGCTGCGAGTCGGTGCGCGCGGCGAGGTAGCCGCCCAAGCCCATCGCCACGCAGCCCGCCGCGATCTCGGCCAAGCCGGCGGTGACGATCAGGGGGTTGGCGGCGACCGCGCCCGACAACCCGGCCGCCAGCGCGAACGGCACCGTCAGCCCGTCCGCCGTGCCGATGACGAGATCCCGCACCGTTTCGGACGCGGTGAAGTGCTGTTCGCCGTCCGGCGGGCCGGGCGGCTGGGGCGGCAAGCCTTCGCGATAGGGCGTGGGCGCGGGCTGATCCATGCGACCAGCCTTATAGCACGTTCCCAACGCGCGGCGACCTCGGGCCAAGCGCCACGCGCTCGTCGCCGGTTCCGAGATTGCGCGACCGGGAAGGCGTCGTCAGGCTGCCATGGACAACGGCGACGGCGCCGCCTCGGCGAGGCCCGACCCCAACCATGCGCGCAACGGAGCGAGCCTGATGTTTGTCGAACTCGACGGCCTCGCCGTCCACGCCCAAGCGGACGGCCCGGCCCAAGGCGAGACGGTGCTGCTGCTGCACTCGCTCGGCACCGATCTGCACGTCTGGGATGCGCAAGCGGCGGCCTTGGCCCGCACCCACCGCGTCCTCCGGCCGGACCTCCGCGGCCACGGCCTCACGGAAGCCCCGTCCGGCGCCTACACCATGGAGCAGCTCGCGCGGGACGCGCTCAACCTGCTGGACGCCCTTGCCGTGCGGCGGGCGCACGTTTGCGGCGTTTCGATCGGCGGCCGCATCGCCTTGGGAATGGCCGCCATCGCGCCCGACCGGGTTTCGTCCCTCATCCTCTGCGACACGGCCCTCGAATTCCGCCCGCCCGAGACGTGGCAGCAACGCATCGAAGCCGTCGCGCAAGGCGGCTTGGCGGCCATCGCGGACGCGGTGATGGACCGGTGGGTGCTGGACCAGTCGCTGCCGTCGTCGAAGGCGCTGCGCCGGATGCTGCTCCGCACCGACCCGGCGGGCTACGCCGGCTGCGCCGCGGCGCTGCGCGACACGCGGGCCTCGGACGTCGTCGGACGGGTCCGGTGCCCCGCCACGGTCATCGTCGGCGACAAGGACGTTTCTACGCCGTTGAGCGCGGCGCAGGCGGTGCGGGACGCGATCCCGGGCGCCGGAATGGTGACGATCGCCGACGCCGCGCACATCCCGAATTTCGAACGCGAAGCCGCCATGACGCGCGCCGTCGTCGGGCACTTCCAGGGCGTGGCCTCCGCCTCGGCCACGACCGTGGCGGAGGCTGGCAACGCCGTGCGCCGGGCCGTTCTGGGCGAGGCCCACGTGGCACGCTCGGAATCGGCCACCACCGCGCTCGACGCGCCCTTCCGCGACTTCATCCTGGAAGGCGTCTGGGGGCGCGTGTGGACTCGCCCCGGCTTGGCCCACCGCGACCGCAGCCTGCTCTGCTTGGCGATGCTCGCCGCCCTCGGGCACGACGAAGAGTTGCGGCTGCACGTGCGCGCCACCCGCAACACGGGCGTCACCGAGGAGGAGATCGCCGAGGTGCTGCTGCAAGTGGCCGCCTATGCCGGCGTGCCGGCCGCCAACTCGGCGCTGCGGGTGGCGAAGGAAGTGCTCGGAGAGATGCGGCGGACCTGACGCAGCCCGCCTCCTCCGTTTCGAACGGCCCGGTCCCGCGGTCCGCCCGGTTCCGGAACGCCGGCCCTCGTCAGACCGCCCGGCGGACGTCCGTCGGCGGTTCCTGCACCGGCAACGGGTGCGCGTCCACCGCGATCAAGTCGCGGATCACGTTGGCCGCCAAGGACGGGGCGAAAGGCTTGGCGAGGAAGCGCGAACCGTCCACCGACTTTCCGCTCTCCGCGGCGGTGTACCGGCCCGACGCGTAGACCACGGGCAAGTCCGGCCGGATCACCCGCACGGCGCGCGCAAGCGCGAAGCCGTCCTCCCCACCGGGAAGATTGATGTCCGTGAGCATCGCGGAGATGTCGTTGCGTTCGCAGATGCGGCTCAGCGCTTCCCGGGCGTCCCCCGCTTCGATCACCTCGAAGCCGCCATCGGTCAGCGCATCGGCCATCGTCAAACGAACCAGGAAATCGTCCTCGACAACGAGCAGCACAGGCGGTTCAGCATGCATACAAGTCTTCCTTTCCCCCGAGCATGAAGCGCGCCCCGGCCGGCGCGTTGCGCCGATCAGCAGTGACGAGTACGTGACTCCCTTGTTCGGCTATCGTCTTCGGATCGTTGTGTCTTTCGTCCCACCGGTTCACCGCCTGAAACAGCAAAAACGGTGGCGCAAACGGAACGGCACGCCGCGGCGAAGCGCGACGGCGCGTTCTTCGCGGGATCGGACAGGCCGGCCTGCCCATGATCGTTGCCGGCTCGTGCCAAGCGAACGATCCGATCGTGTTCGCCAACGACGCGTTCTTGCGGATGACCGGCTACTCGGCCGCGGAGGTGCTCAGCCGGAACTGCCGCTCCATGCGGGCTCCGGAAACCGATGTGGAAGCGATCCGCCGCGCATCCGCGAGCGATCGAAGCTCACCGCCGAACTGCTGAACTACCGCCGGGACGGCACGGCGTTCCGGAACGCGTTGTTCATGAGCCCCGTCTTCGGCGCGGACGGCGAGTTGCTCTACTTCTTCGGCCGCCAACTCGACGTGACGCGCCGGCGCGCCGCGGAAGCGGCTTGGCACCGCTCGCAGAAGATGGAAGCCGTCGGGCAACTCACTAGCGGCATGGCGCACGACTTCAACAACCTGCTGATGGTGATCGCCGGCGGTCTCGAGCTTATCGACAAGTCGGACCAATCGGAACGGCGGCAGCGCCTGTCGGTCCGGATGCGGGAAGCCGTCTCGCGCGCGCAGCGCCTGACAGGACAGCTCCTCGCCTTCGCCCGCCAGCAACAGCTCGACGGTCGTGCGGTGGACGTGAACGCCCTCGTCGCCACGATGAACGGCGGCATGCAGCGCACCTCGGGGCCAAGCATACGCCTCGAAACGCGCTTGGACCCTACTCTAGCCCCGTGCTTCGCGGACCAGGGGCAGATGGAGGTGGCGCTCGTCAACCTTCTGCTCAATGCACACGACGCCATGCCGCAGGGAGGCGTCGTCACCGTCACGACCGGCCGGCTACGCCTCGGGCCGGAAGCGCCGGAGGTGGTCGCCGGCGAGGTGCCTGCGGGCGACTACGTCTCGTTGGTCGTCGCCGACGCCGGCGCGGGAACGCCGCCGGAGGTGCTCGACCGTGCCACCGAACCGTTCTTCACCACCAAGGACAACGGACCCGGCTCCGGCCTCGGGTTGTCCGCTGTGCACGGGTTCACGCAGCAGTCGCGAGGCCATCTGATGCAGCGGTCGCGGCCGGGCCATGGGCCCAGCGTCAGGCTGCTGTTCCCCTGCTCGGCCATTTCGGCCGAGGCACACGAGTCTCCGCACGGTTGTAGATGGGTCCTCTTGGCTGACCCCGACCCGTACGCGCGCGAAGCCGTGATGGCTCTGCTCGACAGCCGCGATTTTTCGGCGATCCACGTCGGTTCAGCTCTTGGCTGAAAGCTCAAACTTCCCGGAAAAGGCTGGCAACACCCGCTCCGCGCCTTCACATACGCCGTGACCGCGTGTCGCGGCTTGAAAGGGCCGGACTGGATGTTGCGACGTCATGTGCTCCTGTCGGGCTTGTCGGGCGCGGGATGCCTGGCGGCGGCGCGCGCCGTGGGCCAGGACGCGCCTTACCCGAGCCAGCCGGTGATGCTGGTCGCGCCGTTCTCGGCCGGCGGTTCTGCGGACGCAGCGGCGCGGCTCCTCGCCGCCCACGCCCCTCGCCACCTCCCGAACAAGAGGGCCACGATCGTAGTCGAGAACCGCCCGGGCGCGTCCGGCGCCATCGGCACCAATCTGGTCGCGCGCGCGGCTCCGGACGGATTCACCCTGTTGCTGGCGCGCACCGCGTCGTCCGCCATCCTGCCCGCCATCGACCCGCGCACGCCGTACGCGTGGGACGAGTTCACCATCCTCGGCCTGCTGTACGAAACGCCTTTCGTGGTGTGCGTGCGCGCCGACGCGCCATGGAACCGCCTCGCCGACCTGCTGGGGGCGCTTCGGGAAGCGCCGGGCCGCTTGACCTTCGCCACGACCGGCCCCGCGACCGTCCTGGACCTCGGCGTCCGCCAGCTCTTCGTGTCGAGCGGCCTGCCGATCGACGCGGGCTCCGCGCTTCCCTTCGCGGGCGGCGCCGAAGCCGTCGGCGCGGTGGTGTCGGGGCAGGCGCACTTCGTCGGGAGCAGCCTCACGGACGCCATCGCGGCGTTGTCGGCGCGCACCGTCCGCGCCCTCGTCGTCGGCGACGCCGACCGCCACGCCCTCTTGCCCGGCGTGCCGACCGCCAAGGAAGCGGACGTGGCCAGCTTATCGGCGATCACCGGATGGAGCGCGGTGTTCGGCCCGGCCTCGCTCCCGCCGCCGGTGGTCGAAGCGTGGGTCAACGCGGTCGCGTCGTTGTCGTCCGACCGGGCGTGGACCGAAGCGGTACGGCGGACAGGGAGCGTTCCTCGCTCCTCGTCGCCGAGCGCGACGCGGGACTTCCTGCGGGAGCAACTCGCGTTGTACGGCGATCTGGCGCGGCGTTTGGGCCTGCTCTGAACCCGCGAACCGCGGCGAGGAAAGAAGCGGCCCGCGCTCTCGCCCCACCGCGCCGCCGCTTTTCACACTCGGCCGCTTGCCCCCGCCCCCAATATGCTCATCATAGCGACGTGGGATGGCCGTACCCTGTCGGGGCGCGACCACCCGGGCGCCCGCCGGGCGTCCGGAACGGCCCGGCCGGTTTGCACGGAAGCAACCAGCCGGCGAGGGACCGACGAGTTCAGGACATGGCCGACAAGGATAGCTGGCGTTCCCGCCGCCCACGCAAGCGCGGTTTCGATGACGACTTCCCGCCGCAGGACAGCGGCGGATGGGCGCCGCCCGCGGCGAGCTTCGCGCCTTCGCGGCCGATGACCAGTTTCGGCGGTCCCGAGACCGGCGCCGTCGTGAAGTGGTTCAACGCCGAGAAAGGCTTCGGCTTCGTGGAGGTGGCGGGCGGCTCCGGCGACGCGTTCCTGCACGTGAGCGTGCTGCAGCGCGCCGGAGCGGACAGCGTCAACCCTGGCGCCAACCTGCGGGTGCGCGTTGGACCCGGCCAAAAGGGCCAGCAGGTCACGGAGGTGCTGGAGATCAAGGAAGGCGACGCCCCGCCGCCGCAAGCGCGTTTCGGCGGCGGCGCCGCCGCCGGTGGCGGCGCTCCCCGCTTCGCGCCGCCTCCACCCGGCAGCGGCGAAGAGATGCGCGGCATCGTGAAGTGGTACAACCCGCAGAAAGGCTTCGGCTTCGTGACGCCTGAGTCCGGCGGGAAGGACGTCTTCATCCACGCCACGGCCCTGGAACGCAGCGGGATGGCACCGCTCGCCGAGGGCCAAACGGTCACGATGACCGTGGTGCAGGGCAGAAAAGGCCCGGAAGCCGCGACAGTCCGCGGCGACTGATCCCTTGCCTAACGCGCGCCGCTCGCCGATTGGACGAGCGCGCGCGACACCGCTCGCACCGCCACCCCGCGTTCGGCAAACACGCCGGCAACCCGTGTTCAAGACGATGACCGGCCCGCGCCCGGTGTTCGCCTGGGACACGCGCCGTCGCCGCCCTGGCCTCGAACGCCAAGGCCAGGGCAGCAAGTCCCCGCGGTCAGGTCACACCGTGCGGCGCGAAACCACCATGCGGTAAATCGCCAACACGATCACGGCGCCGACCACGGCGCCAATGAAGCCCGCCCCCTCGCCGGGCCGATACCAGCCGACAGCTTGGCCGAGGTAGCTGGCGACCACGGCGCCGATGATTCCGAGTATGGTCGTGATGATGAAGCCGCCGGGATCGCGCCCCGGCATGAGGAACTTCGCCACTAGCCCGGCGAGAAACCCGATGATGATGCTCCAGATAATGCCCAAGGTGCGGCCCTCCGATCCGTTGCCGCAGCGATAAGCCCGCAGCCCGTCGCGGGTTTCCTCCGCACCCCGCCGCGCGGGTTCAATCCCGTCGCTTCTCCGGGCCGGTGCGCTCTTGCCGCGCCGGTTCGCCGGGCGTCGGGTGGTCAAGGCCGCCACGCGAAGCCCCTGGCGCGATGTCCACCGGGCCGCCCAAGCCCGCCGCCAACTCGGCCCGGTCGCCGGGTTGCGCCTCGTCGGGCGGAATGGGGCGTTCCACGCTCCCGGAAGCGCGCTCCCCCGTCCCCGTGTCGCTCGCTGCCTCGCGGTCCTTGTCCATGCTGCGCCCCTCGCCCTCGCTCGCGTCACGATGATCGCCAACGCGGCTGGCCGGAGACGGTTTGGTCCGCCCGCCCGGGCCCTGCTTCTAAGGGAGGCGCCACGCCATCGCGCGGAGGTCCAGCGCGCAAAGGCCCGTCAGGCCATGGGCGGACGCCCAGGCTTCGACCTCCGCCTCGTAGCCCGGCTGGCCCGGCCAGCTCGCCGGCCAGCCGGGCGGGTTGAACGTGGAGATGCCGTTCACCGTCGGCAGGCGCAGCACGGAGGCGACCAGCATCGCCTCCGTGTTGTGGTTGTACGGGTCCTCCACCGCCTCGCCGAACCGGCTTTCCGCGCGGGCGGCGGAAACCCAGAACGCGCGGCACTCCGCTGGCGGGGGCGGCACGGACCGCAGCCTCGCCAGCTCGAGCGGCCGGTCCAGGAACAGCGGCGCGTAGTCGTTCGCCTGCTCCAACAACAGCGCTCCCACAAGCGCCGCGGTCAGCGCCGCCGGCATGCGCCGCGCCCAGGCCGCGAGGGCCACCGTCGCCAAGCACACCACGGGGATCACCAGGACGAGCTGGTAGCGTGCCACCACCCGCGTCGCCCTGGCGCCGGGCACGGCGCTCCAAACGAGCCACCACCCGGTCGCGTCTCCGAAACGCAGGGTCAGCGCCCAAGTCGTCAGGGTCGCCACCGCCAGCGCTTGCAGCCAAGCCCGCCGGGAAGGGTCCACTCCGCCCCCAGCGCCCCGCCACAACCACACGAGGGAAGCGGCGAAGAGCAGCAGCAGGACCGGCGTGAGGCCGGTCATCCGCTCGCTCCACGCCGGGAATCCGGGACGGAAAGCGTCGTTGAGCAGCGCCACGAGCCACCCGAACAGCACGTTGGCCTCGCCCACGTGCAGCACGTCGAGCGGCGTCGGCGCGTGCTGCAACGCCATCTCCCACGGGTGCATCCCGGTTTCCGCCGCCTTGGGCAGGTACAGCAGCAAGAAGGGCAGGTTGGCGACGGCCGCGAGCGCCGCCAGCGCCCCGAGCGGCGCCGGTTGCGCGCGCAGCGCGGCGACCAAGGCCCGCCGCGGCGGGTCGCCGGCGATCGCCAGCCACGCGAGGAAGGTCGCGCCGGCGAGGAAGAGGAAGTACCAAGCCATGTAGAAGCCGGTCATCAGCAGCGCGGCGAAGAGCAGGACGAAACCGGCGCCCCAACCTAGCAGCGCCGCGCGCCGGCGCGCGAACAGCGCCGACCCGGCTTCGTGCAGCAGCAGCGCCAGAGCGGGCAGGAATCCGATGGAGAAGAGCTGCGCGTGGCTCGCGCGGATGAAGAGGTTGTTGCTCAGCGTGAAGAGCGCCGCCCCGAGCAGCGACCACCCGAACGGCAGCCCCAGCACGCGCCGGCAGGCCCCGTGCATGGCGAGGAAGCCGACGGCTCTCAGGGCCACGTTCGTCAGCTCGCCGCCGAGGAACGGGTCCGCCCCGGCCGCCCTGATGGCGGCGTAGACCAGGCCGAAGAGGAAATAGCCGTCGTTGTAGCCGAGCGTGTCCGGCACCGGGTGGAAGTAGCCGGTGCGCGACCACTCCGCCGCGCCGGCCAGCACGTTGCGCCAGTGCTCCAGGATGGAAAGCGCGATGACCGCGTCGTGCCGGTCGCCGAGCAGCAGGGTGAAGCCGTTGGCGATCTGGTTGCGGAAGAAGGCGCCGACGCAGAGGGCGCAGGCGAGCATCAGCACGGCCGCGCGGAGGACCGAGGGCGCCGCGGCGGGGGCGCGCGGGGCGATGGGGAGGGACGCCTGGAGCATCTGAACTCTTCTACGCAGCGGAACGAAGCTTTGTTCCGGGGATTTGCGGCTTTGTCGAGGCGCAACCGCTTTCCGGGCGCCGCCCGGCCGGGCCAGACTGACGCGGGCAAGAAACCGCGGGAGGGAACGGATGGCACGCATCGGCTTCGTCGGCTTGGGCAACATGGGCGCGCCTATGGCGCGGAACCTGGCCAAGGCGGGCCACCAGGTCGCGGTGTTCGACATCGTGCCGGCGGCGCTGGAGGCCGCCTCCGCCGCCGGCCTCGCCCCCGCGGCCTCGGCGGCGGATGCGGCGCGCGGCGCCGAAGTCGTCGTCACCATGCTTCCCGCCGGGCAGCACGTCCGCGCGGCCTGGCTCGGCGAAGGCGGGATGGCCGCCGCCAGCGACCCCGGCGCCGTCCTGATCGACTGCTCCACCATCGACGTGGCGACCGCGCGAGAGGTCGCCGCCGCCAGCAATCGGGAGATGCTCGACGCGCCCGTGTCCGGCGGCGTCATGGGCGCCGAAGCCGCGACCCTGGCCTTCATGGTGGGCGGCACGAAGCCCGGCTTCGCCCGCGCCGAACCGATCCTCCAAGCCATGGGCAAGAAGATCGTCCATTGCGGCGAAGCGGGCGCCGGTCAGGCCGCCAAGCTCTGCAACAACATGATCCTCGCCGCCACCATGCTCGTCACCTGCGAAGGCTTCATCCTGGCCGAGCGCCTGGGCCTGACGCACCAAGCGCTGTTCGACGTGGTCTCGAATTCCTCCGGCAATTCATGGGCGATGAGCACCTACTGCCCCGTCCCCGGCCCGGTGCCCGGCAGCCCGGCCAACCGCGACTACCGGCCCGGCTTCGCCGCCGCGCTCATGGCGAAGGACCTCGGCCTCGCGCAGGAAGCGGCGCAGGGCTCCGGGGCGAACACGCCGCTCGGCGCCCAAGCGCTGGAGCTGTACCAGCGCTTCCTGGACGCGGGCGGCGGCGGCAAGGACTTCTCCGGCATCATAGAGTTGCTGCGGAAAGGCTGACCGCCCCTCACCGCCAGCGCCGGTGCATCCACAGCCATTGGCCGGGATGCTCCCGCACCCAGCCCTCGACGATCCGGTTCACCAGCGCCGTCGCCGCCTCGACGTCCACGCGACCCGTCTCGTTGCGCGGGAGGGCGATCTCCTCCGTTATCTCCAAACGGAACCGCCCATTCGGCAACCGGATCGCGCGTGCGCCATGGACCGGGCAGCCGTCGAAGCGGCGGGCGAGCCGCGCCAGCAGCGGGTTGCTCGCCGCCGGCCGCCCGAGGAACTCCACGCGCGGGCCGCGCCCGAAGCGCTGGTCCACCAGCATCCCGACGTGCAGACCGCGGTCCAGCGCCTCCATCATGCGGATCGGCGCCGACAAGCCGGCCGGGATCAGCTCGCCCATGCTGCCCGCGCGCAGCGCCAGGATGTCGCGGGCGACGAAGGGGTTGTTGGGACGGCGGTACAGCGCCGCCGCAGCCAGCCCGTGCCGCGCCGCGGCGATGGCCGGCAGCTCCCAATTGCCGAGGTGCGCGGCGAAGATCAGCGCCGGCTTGCCGTCTGAGCGGAGGCGCTCGAAGCGCTCCGTCACCTCGGGCGCGATCTGGATGCGCCCGGCGTTCGGCCGCGCCTCGTCGAAGTCCCAGATGCGGTCCATGTGGACGTACTCGCACGCCGTGCGGCCGAGGTTGTCCCAAGCCTCCCGGAGCACGCGCCCGCGCTCCGCTTCCGGCATCTCCGGGAAGGCGTGGCGGAGGTTGTCGAGCGCCACGCGATGCACGGGCAGCAAAGGCCCTACGGCGCGGGCCGCCGTCGCCCCGAACGAGGACGCCCGGTCCGGCCCCAGCGCCCGCAGCAGCGCGAAAACGGCGCGGACCGCGGCCGCCACGGCGGCGTCGGCCGCGCGCGCCAACGCGGCCTTCAAGCGGCGGCCCGCGTCAAAGGGTGACGACGATCTTGCCGAAGACCCGCCGCGACTCCAGGCGCCGCAGCGCGTCTTCGAAGCCCTCCAACGGCAGCACCGAGTCCAGCACCGGCGCCATGCCGCCGGCCATCTTGGCGAGCCCGTCCGCCACGTTCCGCATGGAAGCGCCGAATGAGCCGGTGATGCGGAGCTGCCGCTGGAAGAGCATCATCAGGTTGGTTTCGGCCGCCATGCCGCTGGTGGAGCCGCACGTGACCAGACGCCCGCCCATCCGCAGCGATAGCAGGCTGCCGGCCCAGGTGGCGGCGCCGACGTGCTCGAACACCACGTCCACCCCGCGCTTGCCCGTCACCTTGCGGCAAACGCTCTCGAAGCGGTCGGTGTTGTAGTTCACGACGTGGTCGGCGCCGAGTTCGCGCATCCGCTCGCACTTGTCGTCCGAACCGGCGGTGGCGATCACGGTGCAGCCGAGCGCCTTGGCCTGCTTGACGGCGACGGTGCCGATGCCGGAGCCGCCCGCCTGGATCAGGATGGTCTCGCCCGGCTCCAACCGCGCGTTGTCGAACAGCATGTGCTCGACGGTGGAGAAGGTGATGGCGGCGCAAGCTGCGTCGTGCGCCGCCACGCCCTCCGGCACCGGCACGGCCAGCCGCGCCTGCACGTTCCGCCGCTCCTGCGCGAAGCCGTCCACGTGGAAGCCGAGCACGCCGGACACGTTCTCGCAGAGGTTGTCCCGCCCCTCGCGGCAAGCGCGGCAACGGCCGCAGGTGAGCGCCCCGTAGGGCGCCGCACGCTGGCCCACGCGCCACCCCTCCACGCCCGGCCCGACCGCCGCCACCTCGCCCACCGCCTCCGCCCCGATGGTCATCGGCAGTTTGCGCTTGGCGAAGGCCATGCCGCGCCAGCCCCAGACGTCGATGTGGTTGAGCGCGACCGCCAGCATCCGGAGCTGGATCTCGCCCGGCCCCGGCGGCGGCGGAGGTTCCGCGTCCACCAGCCGCGCATCGCGGTCGCCAAACAGCCGCAAGGCGCGCATTGGCTCAGCCCCCCGGCGCGGCGCCGAGGACGAGGCAGACGTTCTGCCCGCCGAAGCCGAAGGAATTGGACAGCACCCGCTCCACCTTCGAGTCGCGCGCCTCGTTCGGCACCACGTCGAGGTTGATCGCGGGGTCCGGCGTCTCGTGGTTGATCGTGGGCGGCAAGCGGCCGTCGCGCATCGTCAACAGGCTGAACACCGCCTCGATCGCGCCCGCGGCGGAGAGCGTGTGGCCGATCATGGACTTGTTGGAGGAGATCGGCGGCGGCGCGTCGCCGAACACGGCCCGCATCCCGAGCGTCTCCATCTTATCGTTCTCCGGCGTGCCGGTGCCGTGCGCGTTCACATAGTCGATCCGGTCCGGCGCCAAGCCGGCGTCGGCGATGGCCGAGCGCATAGCGCCGACGATCGCGCCGCCGTCCGGGTTGCTGCGCGTGCGGTGGAAGCTGTCCGCCCGCTCGCCGCAGCCCAGCACCAAGCCGAGCACCGTGGCGCCGCGTGCCCGTGCCTCGTCCAGGCTCTCCAGCACCAGCGCCGCCGCCCCCTCCGCCATGACGAACCCATCCCGCGTTTTCTCAAACGGCCGGGACGCGCGCGCCGGGTCCTCGTTGCGGGTGGAAAGCGCCGACAGCAGGGAGAAGCGGATGAGCGACTCCGCCTCCACCGTCCCTTCGGCGCCGACGCAGAGCGCGCTCCGCGCCTCGCCCCGCTGCACCGCCTCCACGCCCATCTGGATGGCGGAAGCGCCCGTGGCGCAGGCCGTGGACAGCGAAACCGGCGCGCCGCGCGTACCGAAGCGCGCCGCCAGCCGCTCGCCGACGCCGCCGAACAAGCAAGCCTCGAAAGCCTGCCGCGAACCGTTCCCCGCGACCGCCATGGCGGGATAGCGCACCGCCCCCTCGCCCCCGGCCCGGCGCGCCAAGTCCATCCGCAGCGACCAAGCCACCTCCACCGGCGGCATCCCCAGGAAGAGCGGGCCGGGGAAGCGCCCGTCCACGACGGCGCCGGCGCCCGCCAGCGCTTCCTCGATCGCCAGCGCCGCGAAACGCTCCACCCGAACGGAAGCCGGCGCCGCCTCGCCCGTCGCGTCGTCCCCCGGCAGATCCACGCCGCCGGCGATGGTGGTCTTGAGGTGGTCCACCGGAAAGCGGGTGATCCGGCGGATGCCGGACCGCCCGGCGAGCAGCCCGCCCCAGCTCTCCGCCACGCCGATCCCGAGCGGCGTGACCAAGCCGACGCCCGTCACCGCCACCAGCGGCCGACCGAGGTGGTCGCGCGAGGGCGCTGTCACGCGCGCCCCTCCCGGACGGGTTCCAAGAGGGCCAACGCTTCGCCGCGCCAAACCCCGAAGCCAGCCACCAACGCCTGCGGCGGCGGGTCAGGGCGCCCCAGCGCCAGCGCGGCCAAGGCGAGGTTCGCGGGGAAGGACGCCTCGACCGAGTGGCCGACGGCGTCCGCCGTGCGCAGCACCGGCCCCTGCGCCGGGCCGGCGTCGCGCAGGTCGGCCAGGAAGCCCGCTTCTTCCTCGGTCGGGCCGACGGCGCCGCTCGCGCCCGACACCACGGCGTAACCCGGCCGCAGCAGCGCGCGCATGTTCCCGGCCAGCGCCGCGGCGGAGGCGCGCGCCGTGTCCTCCCCCGTCCGCCGCGCCGAGCCGGTGGCCACCGCCGCGAGTTCGGCCAAGCCCCGCGCCCCGCGCGCCTCCGCGTGCGAGCGCGTTTCCAGCACCAGAAAGGCGCCCACGCTGCCCAGGACCATGCCGCCCCCCTCCGCCATCGGCGCCCAAGCGCCGCGCCGCAGCAGGCCGCTCAGCCCGTAGATCAGCAGCATGTCCCAACGCCCGGCGACGTAGGCGCCGCCAACCAGCGCGATGCCGCCCCGGCCCTCCGCCAGCCTCGCCGAGGCGATCCGCACCGCGTCCGCCCCCGCCGCCTCCTCGCCCATGAAGGTGCGCGACGAGCCGGTGACGCCGTGGACGATGGAAACGTTGCCGGCCATCAGGTTGGAAAGCTGCGCCAGGAACAGCGTGGGCCGCAGCCCGCCCGCTAGGCGCTCGTTCAGCAAGGGCGCGGCCCGCTCCGGCGGCATCGTCGCCAGCTCCGAAAGCACGGCCTCGTCCAGCGCGGTGTCGCGCTCCCCGCCCCCGGCCGCGACCACCAGGTGCATGTCCGCCACCAAGCCGCGCGCGCCGGCGCTGTCGATGGCGAGGCCGGCGGCGTAGGTGCCGAGGCGCTGCCAAGGCTCCATCTGCCGCTGGTCGCCCCGCTTCGGGATCTGCCGGTCGAGGTCCAACGGCGGCAAGGGATGCACCGGGAACGGCGCGAAGCCCTCCTCGTCCACCACCGGCCGGGCGTCCGACGCTTCGAGCGCGGCCAAGTGCGCGTCGGCGCCTTCGCCGAGGCAGGACACCAAGCCGATGCCGGTGATCCAAACGGGTTCGGTGGCCATGCCGCGCCCCGCCCCGTCAAACGGCCGCGGGCGAGGCGGCGAGGCCGATCCGCTCCGCTTGGGCGCGCATGGCGGCTTCGAGCTCGGGCGCCGGGAAGGCCAGGACGCGCAAGGTCAGCTCGGCGTCGCAGACCCGCTTGCCTCCGGCCTCGATGCGACCGGCCGTGACCGCGTAGCCCGACCCCTCGTGCACCAGCCGCGCCTCCACCGTGAGCGCCGCGCCGGGGCCGACGAAGGACCGCAGCTTGGCCTCCTTCACCGAGGCCAGGAAGGGCATCCGGGCGAAGCCGGAGCGCCGCAGCAGCAGAAAGCCCGAAGCCTGGGCCATGGTCTCCACCAGCAGCACGCCCGGCACCAACGGATGGCCCGGGAAGTGGCCCTCGAACACCGGGCTCGCCTCCGGCACGCGCGCTTCGGCCGAAAGGCTGTCGTCGTCCGCCGCCAGCACGCGGTCGATCATCTGAAAGTATTCGAGCCGCATGGCGGCAGCGTCAGGCCCCGACCGTCTTCGCCGCCACCAACTCCTCGATGCGCGCCACCAGGTTCCCCATGACGAAGTACTGCCCCGGCGGCGCCTGCCCCGCGTTGACTTCCTGCGTCCAGGCCTCCACCGGCACCTTGATGCCGAACGCCTTGTCGATGGCGAAAACAATGTCGAGGAAGTCCAAGCTGTCGATGCCGAGGTCGTCGATGACGTGGCTCTCCGGCGTGATGCTCTCGCGCGGGATGCCGCCGGTCTCGGCGATGATGTCGGCGACGCGGTCGAACGCCGAGTCCATGGGGCGGCACTCCGGAACGAATACGGCGAGAGGGAGCGGGTCTTTCGCCCGATCCGGTCCGCTTGGCAAGCGCCCGCCCCGGCCGCGCCGGGCGGTTGGGGAAGGCCGGAGGCGACACCAAGTTCCGCCCAGAACCCTCCCCGCCCCCTGACCCTGCCTGCCCTGGATGCTCCGACTCACCGAACTGAGGCTGCCGCTCGACCACCCGGAGGACGCGCTCGAACAGGCCGTGCTGCGCCGCCTGGGGATCGGCGCGTCCGACCTCCTCGCCGTGACGGTCGCGCGCCGCGGCTACGACGCGCGCAAGCCCGCCGCGATCAGCCTGGTCTACACCCTCGACGTCGAGCTGCGCGACGAGGCCGCCGTCCTGCGCCGCTGCGCCGGCGACCCCCGTGTCGCCCCGGCGCCCGACACCCGCTACCGCCTCGTCGCCCGCTCGCCGGAGCCCGGCCCGCCGCGCCCCGTGGTGGTCGGCGCCGGCCCCTGCGGCCTCATGGCCGCGCTGGTCCTGGCGCAGATGGGCTTCCGCCCGCTGATCCTGGAGCGCGGGCAGCCGGTCCGGCAACGCACCAAGGACACCTGGGGCCTGTGGCGCCGCGGCGTGCTGGAGCCCGAAAGCAACGTCCAGTTCGGCGAAGGCGGCGCCGGCACCTTCTCCGACGGCAAACTCTACAGCCAGATCCGCGATCCCCGGCACCTCGGCCGCAAGGTGCTGGAGGAGTTCGTGCGCGCCGGGGCGCCGGAAGAGATCCTCTGGGTCTCCAAGCCCCACATCGGCACCTTCCGGCTGGTGACGGTAGTGGAAGGGATGCGCGCCGAGATCGAGCGCCTGGGCGGCGAATACCGCTTCGGCGCCCGCGTCGTGGACCTGGAGGTCGACGAGGACCGCCAGTTGCGCGGCCTGGTGCTGGAAGGCGGCGAAACGGTGGAAGCGACCCACGCCGTGCTCGCGCCCGGCCACAGCGCCCGCGACCTCCTCACCGTCCTCCTCCGCCGCGGCGTGAGCATGGAAGCCAAGCCCTTCTCCATCGGCGTCCGCATCGAGCACCCGCAGCGGGTGGTGGACCGCGCCCGCTTCGGCCCCAACGCCGGCAACAAGCTCCTCGGAGCCGCCGACTACCGCCTCGCGCACCACTGCGCCAACGGCCGCGCCGTCTACAGCTTCTGCATGTGCCCCGGCGGGCGCGTGGTGGCCGCCACCAGCGAGCCGGGCCACGTCGTCACCAACGGCATGAGCCAGTATTCCCGCGCCGAGTTCAACGCCAACGCCGGCTTGGTGGTGGGCATCTCGCCCGCCGACTACCCCGGCGGCGTGCTCGCCGGCGTCGAGTTCCAGCGCCGCTGGGAGCGCGCCGCCTTCGAAGCCGGCGGCGCCGACTACCGCGCCCCCGCGCAGCGCGTCGAGGACTTCCTCGCCGCCCGCCCCTCCACCTTCCTCGGCGACGTGGTCCCCAGCTACCAACCCGGCACCCGCCCGGCCGACCTGTCCGCATGCCTCCCGGACTACGCGGTGGCCGCCATGCGCGAAGCCCTCCCCGCCTTCGCCCGGCAGGTGCCCGGCTTCGCCATGGCCGACGCGGTGATGACGGGCGTGGAAACCCGCACCTCCTCCCCCGTCCGCCTGCCCCGGGACGGCGCCTTCCAGAGCGTCAACACGGCCGGCCTCTTCCCCGCCGGCGAGGGCGCGGGCTACGCCGGCGGCATCTTGTCCGCCGGCGTGGACGGCATCCGCGTCGCGGAAGCGGTGGCGATGAGCCTCACGGGGCAGGAGGTGCCGGCCGAGTGGTCACGCCGGCGGAGCGAAGCGGCGCTGGTGTACGGCTGAGGCCGGACGCCCCCCGCATCCACGGACCGAGGCGAGACAGCGGCGCCGAGGGGCTTGCCCGACGCCGTCCGACACGGGACGCCGCACCGACCCCTGATTCCTCGTCCATCACCGCGGCCGCTGCGCCTGATTGATCCAGTGCTGCTGCAGCCGTTGCTGCGTCGAGTTCTCGGTGCGCGGCTGCGACGACGGCCGGTGGTGATTCTCGCTGCGGTAGTTGCTACGGTGTGAGCTGTAATAGCTAGGCGAACTGTAGTAGCCGGGCGAGCTGTAAGAATAAGGATTGGGCCGGCCGTAGCCGTCCTGCGGCAAGCCGCAGCCGCTCAGGGCAGCGCCGAGCGCCGCCACCACCAATGCCGGGCGCACCGCCCGCCGCCGCGTCTCGAGCCCCATGTGTTCCTCCTCGCTCTTCGTTGGCGCCGCCGCGTCGCTCACGCGGCGGCACGGTCCACAAAGCACGGGAGCAAGCCGGAATTCGGTCGAGAAAGCGGCGGGACGGTGTTTCAGCGACGGGCCGGGAAAGGCGCTCGACGGCGCTACAGGCGCTCGGCCGACGCGGCGGTGTCCGAAACGGGCGCGCGGCCCAGCAACGCCATCGCTTCCTCGACCCCCGCGACCACGGAAATCAGCCGGCGGTGGGACTCCGCCGCGAAGCCCTGGGCGATGATCGCGTCCAGCAAGGCGAGGAAAGGCTGCGCCCACCCGGCGATGTCGAGGACGATGATCGGCTTGTTGTGCAGGTTGAGCTGCCGCCAGGTGAGGACCTCAACCGTCTCGTCCAAAGTTCCGAGGCCGCCCGAAAGGGTGACGAAAGCATCCGCCAGCTCGTACATGCGCGTCTTGCGGGTGTGCATGCTGCCGGTGACTTCGAGTTCGGTCAGTTGGTCGTAGGGCCGCTCGATCCGGGTCAGGAACTCCGGGATCACCCCGCGCACCCGCCCGCCGGCCTCCACGGCGGCCCGCGCCACCTCCCCCATCAGCCCGACGCCGCCGCCGCCGTAGATCAGCGTCATCCCCGCTTCGGCGATGGCGGCGCCCAGTTCCCGCGCGGCTTCGGCGTGGGCGGGGTCGGCGCCGACGCGGGCGCCGCAGAAGACGGCGACGGATTGGATCGGGAAAGACATGGAAGAACTCCGGATGGCGGCGATGCTAACGCGCGAAGGTGGATCGGTCGCACTTGCCAAATGGGGGGTGTGGCGTGCCATGGTCGCAACCATCTTCAAACGGTGCGAGGTCGGAATGCGGGTTTCTCTGATGGCGTTGGCGCTCGGCGCCGCCACCGTGGTCGGGACGGCGGCCTACGCGCAGGGCGACGTCATCGCCGAACGGCGCGCCGGCCTCAAGCGCATGGGCGAGCATATGCAGGCGATGAAGGCCGTGGTGGACAGCCGCGGCAACGTCCAACCGCTCGCGGCCACCGTGGACGACATGATCGCGTGGTACCAGTCCATGCCGGGTCGCTTCCCGCCCGGCTCCGACAAGGGCGACACCCGCGCCCTCCCCGCGCTCTTCGCCGAGCGGGCGAATTTCGAAACCATCAACACCAACATGGTCAACCAGTTGCAGGTCCTGCGCGCCGCGGCGGCCTCCGGCGACGCCGCCGCGTTCGGCACCGCCTACGGGCAAACGGGCCAGACCTGCGGCACCTGCCACCGCCCCTACCGCATGCGGGCGAGCTGACGACCGGGGCCGGCGGACGGCGCCGCCTCCACGAAGCATCTCCCTAGCCGAGCCGGGTGATGCCCCACACGGCCAGGGCCGCCGCCGTCAGAAAGGCGGCGGCCAGCACCGGCGACCCCATGCGCGGCGGCGCCAGCCGCGCCGGCAGCGACTTGAAGCCGGTCAGCATCGGTCCGATCAGATCCTGGCCCTTGAGCACGTGGTAAGCCAGCACCGCGACGATGTGCAGCCCGGCCGCGGCGAGGATCAAATTGAAGGTCAAATGATGAACCCCGGTCAGCCACGAACTGGTGGCGTCGCTGACCCGGAGCGCCAGCGGCCCGTGCGCGTCGTAGGTCATGCCCGGCTCGTGGTTGGCGAACAGGCCGCTCCCCGCCTGCACCAAAAGCAGGCCGAGCAGCACCAGCACCATCCATCCGCCGGCCGCGTTGTGGCCGATCTCGGTGTCAGGTTCCCGCCGGCGCAGATGCGCGAGGTGGCGCAGCGCAACCAAGGGCGACCGCAGGAAGCGCGTGAAACGGGCCGTGTCCGACCCGGCCACGCCCCACGCAATCCGGAACAGCAGCAAGGTGAGCACGGCGTAGCCGGACACGTAGTGCGCTTCGAGGTTGCCGGTCCGCATGGAAACCCACGACACGCCGATGAGCGAGACGATCCCCCAGTGGACCAGCCGTATCCAGCCGTCCCAGACCTTGACCCGCTGAACCGGCTCCTCGCCCATGCCCCCTGCCCCGCTGCGGACCGCCAAGCGGCAATATAGGGGCGCGGGGTGCGGAGGCGAGGCGGAAGCGGCAGGGTGCGGGCATGAGCCTCGACTCCGTCTGGCCTGCATCATGGCCTTCGCCTTGGGCGTGGCGCGGCGCGCTCGCCGCTCTGGCCGCGGCGCTCGCCTGGGCCTTGCTGCTGCGGCTGATGAACCGGCGCGACCTTGCGACGCTCGGCACGGCGCTGGGTTTGGCGGTGGGCTGGTGGTTCACGCTTGGCCTGCCCATCGCCTCGCCCCGGCAGCTCGCCGAACGCTTGCCGCTGCTGGCGCTGGCCGGCTTCGCCGCCGCGCTCCTGCTGGGTCTCGTCGCCGCCGGGCGCAGATGGGGTTCGGCACTCGGCGCCGCGCTGCTCCTGGCGGCGGGCGCTTGGTGGTTGGCGGGCGCGCCCCTGGCGGCCGCCGACCTCCGGCGCGCCCTGGTGCTCTTGCTCGCTCTCGGCGCCGCCTCGGCCGTCGCTTCGCTGGAACTGCGCTCGCCCCTGCGCGCCGCTATCGCCTTCGCCCTGCTGCTCGCAGCGGTGTGGATCGTGCGGCCAACCGGCCCCTGGGCCGTCCTCGCCGCGGCGGGTGCCGCCGCGGCGCTGGGTGGCATGCCAGCCGGTGCGCCCTGGTCTGTCACCGCGGCGTTGCCGGTGGCGCTCGCCCTCGCAGGCCTCGCGGCTGGGCCGATCCTGGCGAGAGGCGCGGCCCCGGACTGGACCGCGGGCGCCGCGCCCTTCGCCGCGCTTGCCCTCGGTCCCGCGCTCGCGGCCCGTGTCGGCGGCGGGGCGGGGCCGGCCGTCGGCTGGGCCGTCGCCGGCGGTGTGCCTCTGCTGATCACGTGGTTGCTCGCGCGGAACCCGTGATGGGCGCTTGCAGGGCCGCCCGAGTCGCAACTAATGTGTCTTGCCGGGATGCTGCGGCGCGCTTACCTGCGCGCCCGGCACGACGGCGAGTTTTCGCAATAAAGGCTGGTGGTTTGGAAGGGCCGGGCGCATCGATGGTGCGGCCCGCCCAGGCCAGAACACCCGAACCGCGGTGATGCTGGAAGCGACGCTCTCGCAACGGATGGGGCTGGTCGCCTTGGTCGCAACGGCCGCGGTCGCCACCGCGTGGTTCGTGCTGCCCGAAGCCTTCCCCACCTTTCGGCAGCAGCGGCCCGCCTCCGAGTACTTGGCGGCACGCCCCTCGCCCGCGATCCCGTCCCCCACGGCCCGGCCGCCCGCCGCCGTTCCCGGCGCCCGAGCGGAGGCGCCCCGGTTCGACGTCGCCCGGGTCGGGGCCCGCGGTATGCTGGTGACGGCCGGCCGCGCCGCCGCCGGCGCCGAGGTGCTGCTGCTCGAAGGCCAGCGCGAACTCGGCCGCGCCCGTGCCGACGGGCGCGGCGAGTGGGTGATCCTGCCGACCGATCCCCTCGCCCCGGGCGCCCGCGAACTGTCGCTGCTGGCCCGCGCGCCCGGCGGCGACGCCACCCCCGGCGAGGAAACTGTGCTGCTCGTGGTGCCGGAGCCGCCGGGTGGCGCGGCCGTCGCCTCGCTCGGCGC
>CADCTL010000044.1 GCA_902805625.1 uncultured Acetobacteraceae bacterium | reverse complement strand
CCGCACGGGGCGCGAGCCGGCGTAGCCGGGCAGCCAGGGCAGCTCGGTCTCCGTCAGGAGGCGCTCGCCGGCCACGCCGTACATGATCTGCACCTGGTCCGGGCTACCGGCGACCGCGCGGACCAGCCAGTCGCGCCAAGCGGCCGCTTCTTCCAAGAAGCCGGCGCCGGTGAGGGCGGTGAGCAGCAAGGCGCTGTCGCGCAGCCAGCAGAAGCGGTAGTCCCAGTTGCGCGAACCGCCCAGCACCTCGGGCAAGGAGGTGGTGGGCGCCGCGACGATGCCGCCCGTCGGCCGGTAGGTGAGCGCCTTCAGAGTCAGGAGCGAGCGCCGCACGGCCGCCGACCAATGCCCGCATTGGGAGCAGGAGCCGATCCAGTCCGTCCAGAACGCTTCCGTCTCGCCGAGCTGCCGGCGCGGGTCGGCGGGCTCCGGCGGCGGCAGGTGCGAGGGCGAGTGGGTGAGGACGAACACCGCTTCCTCGCCCTCGCCGACTTCGAACTCGGCCACGGTGTGGAGGTTCTCGCCGCGGGTGGGCACCGCGGTCCGCAGCGTCACTTGGTGCGGCCCGGCCACCGCGCGCAGGTCGCCGTCGTCGTTGCGCGTCACCCAGGGCACGGTGCGGCCGTAGTCGAAGCGCAGCACCAGCTCCATCCGCATGGCGACCCGCCCGCGCATGCCGCGGACGATGCGGACCAGGTCGGAGCGGCCGTCGCGCGGCGGCATGAAGTCGATCAGCGCGACGGCACCGCCGTCCGCCGTTTCCATGACCGTCTCCAGCACCAGCGTATCCCCGCGGTACTGCCGCAGCGTGCGCTCCGGCACGACGTCGCGCGGGGCGATGCGCCAGCGGCCGTGCTCGGGCGCGCCCAGCAGGGCGGCGAAGCACGCCGGGCTGTCGAAGCGCGGCCAGCAGAGCCAGTCCACCGAGCCGTCGCGCGACACGAGCGCCGCCGTCTCGCAATCGCCGAGGAGGGCGTAGTCCTCGATCGGTGTCGTCCTGTCAGCCATCGTCCTCGGCACCCATGCGGCTCTCCAAAGCGTTCCGGTGACGTGAGGGCGCGCGGAGCCGGTGCAAGGCGCCTTCCGCGCTCCCGCTCCCGTCCACGCGGAACCTTCGCGTCCCGACGATGAAAAAGGTATGATCCCGCCCATCAACGCCCGAACCGCGCCTTTTGTCCGGAAAGCGGCAGGTGCGGACAGTAAAATGGTAAGACAGTAAGGAAGTAAGGCGGGCGGAAAGTAAGGCGGTGAGGAACAAAGCGGCCGCTACTCCGCGCCGCGGCCCGACAGGACGCGGTCCACCATCTGCGGCGCCAAGCCGAGGTAGTTGGCCGGGTCGCAGCGGCGCTCCACGCCTTCGCGCCCGCCGAGCGCCTCCACCACCTCCGGCACTTCGCCCAGCGCATCCGCGAGACTCCGGCCCGAGGTGATGGCCGCGCGGCAAGCGTCGTACACCACGTCGTGCGCGCGCTGCCGGCCGAGTTTGGGCGCCGCGGCCATCATCACCGCCTCCGCCACGATGAGGCCGCCGGTCAGGCCGAGGTTCGCGCGCATCCGGTCCGCGTCCACCACCAGCCCGCCGAGCATGAACTTCGCGTGGTGCAGGCAGGCGGAGGAGAGGATGAAGCTCTCCGGCACCGCCATCCATTCGAGGTGCCACGGGCCGGTGGCGCGCTCGAAGTCCTGCACCATGGCGTCCAGCATGAGCCCCGCCTGCTGCCGCACCGCCTTGGCGGTGGCGAGGATCAGCTCCGACGAGATCGGGTTGCGCTTCTGCGGCATGGTGGAGGAGCCGCCGCGTCCCTTCACGAAAGGCTCCTGCGCCTCGCCGCCGAACTCGGTCGCCATCATCAGCATGACGTCGGTGGCGACCTTGGCGAGCGAGCCGGTGACGAGGCCGAGGAAGCCCACCGCCTCCGCGAACCCGTCGCGCGCGACGTGCCAAGTGATGGGCGGCTGCGCGAGGCCCAGCTCGGCGCAGAACGCCGCCTGCACCTCCAACCCCTTGTCGCCGAGCGAGGCCAACGTCCCCGCGGCGCCCGCGAACTGGCCCATCAGCACGCGCGGGCGGAGCTGCTCCAGCCGCTCCGCGTGCCGATCCATGGAGGAGAGCCAGACCGCCGCCTTGTAGCCGAAGGTGATGGGCAGCGCCTGCTGGAGGTGCGTGCGGCCCGCCATCGGCGTGTCGCGGTACTTGGCGGCGAGGCCGGCGAGGATGCCGCGCAGCGCCTCGATGTCGGCCGCAACCAAGTCCAGCGCGGCGCGGAGCTGGAGCACGGTGGCCGTGTCCATGATGTCCTGCGTTGTGGCGCCCCAGTGGACGAAGCGCCCCGCCTCGCCGGCGGCGTCCGCGAGCTGGTGGACCAGCGGCAGTATGGGGTAGCCGACGTTCTCCGTTTCGCGCTTCATCCGCTCCATGTCGAAGCGGAGCCCGCGGCTGGCGGCGTCGATCGCCCGCGCCGCATCGGCCGGGATGACGCCGACCTTCGCCTCGGCGCGGGCGAGCGCGGCTTCCGCCTCCCCGTAGCGGCCGAGCAAAGCCTCGTCGGAAAACACGGCGCGCATGGCGGGCGTGCCGAACATGTCGCGGAAGAGGTGGCTGTCGAGCGGGGTGCTGGGCATGGACGGGCTCGGCTCCGGGTGCTTGGGCGGTGCGCGCGGAACCAGTGTAGCCGCGCGCCGGGACGGCCGCACGCGCGGGACCTTGCCGGTGCCCCGGGCGCGGCCGGGCCTCGATCCCGTAGAAACGGGGAACGCCTGCGCGGCCTCCGCCGGCGCGCTCCGATCTGTGCGGCCCGACACAGGCCGTCGCGCGGGCCGCTCCGCCGCGCGGCGTTCGTGAGGGGCCGCACAGCGCGCCCGCGCCCGATCGCCCTATCGAACACGCGAGCCTTTGAGCTTGAAGGATGCCCATGCCCCGCACCTTGTACTCGGCCGAGGCCGTGCCCGCCGAACCCTTGGCTTGGGCGCTGGATCGCTTGGCCGCTGGCGTCGCCTTGCTCGACGCAGGCTGCGCCCTCGTTTGGGCGAACCGGCCGGCCGAACTGGCGCTGCGGAACGGCGACGGCCTTTCGCTCGACCGCAACGGCGTCCTCCGCGCGGCGTCGCCCGGCACGACGGAAGCGCTGCGCCGGCTCGTCCGCGCGGCCGCTGCGGGCGCGGAGGGCGCGCTGCCGGTGCCGCGCCCGTCGGGGCGCGCCGCGC
>CADCTL010000043.1:6655-24427 GCA_902805625.1 uncultured Acetobacteraceae bacterium | reverse complement strand
CCCCGCACACGGTGTTCGCGGCCGAGGCCTACGTGCTGACCAAGGAGGAGGGGGGGCGGCACACGCCGTTCTTCACCAACTACCGGCCGCAGTTCTACTTCCGCACCACGGACGTCACCGGGGTGGTCAAGCTGCCCGAGGGGGTGGAGATGGTGATGCCGGGCGACAACGTCAGCATGGAGGTGGAGCTGATCGCCCCCATCGCCATGGACGAGGGCCTGCGCTTCGCCATCCGCGAGGGCGGCAGGACCGTCGGCGCCGGCGTGGTCGCCAAGATCGCGAAGTAAAGAACGAGAAGGGGCCGGACGGCAGGACCATGGACAGCCAGAACATCCGCATACGCCTGAAGGCGTTCGATCACCGCGTGCTCGACGGCAGCACGCGGGAGATCGTGAGCACGGCCAAGCGGACAGGTGCGCGCGTCCGTGGCCCCATCCCGCTGCCGACCCAGATCGAGCGCTTCACGGTTAACAGGTCGCCGCACGTCGATAAGAAGAGCCGCGAGCAGTTCGAGATCCGGACGCATCGGCGCCTCCTCGACATCGTCGATCCCACGCCGCAGACGGTGGACGCGCTGATGAAGCTCGATCTCGCCTCCGGCGTGGACGTCGAAATCAAGATCTGACGGGTCGGGGAGCACCGCCATCATGGCTTCCAAAACCGGCCGGACGGGCCTGGTCGCGCGCAAGCTGGGCATGACCCGGCTGTTCAACGCCGACGGCAGCACGGTGCCCGTCACCGTGCTGCACTTGGACGAGGTGCGTGTGGTCGCCCGCCGCACCGCGGAGAAGGACGGCTACGACGCGCTCCAGCTCGGCATCGGCCAAGCGAAGGCGAAGAACGTGACCAAGGCCAACCGCGGCCACTTCGCCAAGGCCGGCGTGCAGGCGCCGCAGCGCGTGGTCGAATTCCGGATCGGCGCCGACGCCGCACTGGAGCCGGGCGCGACGCTGTCGGTGGAGCACTTCGTCAAGGGCCAGAAGGTGGACGTCACCGGCACCACGAAGGGCAAGGGCTTCGCCGGCGCGATGAAGCGCTGGAACTTCGCCGGCCTGGAAGCCTCGCACGGCGTGTCGGTCAGCCACCGAAGCCATGGTTCGACCGGCAACCGACAGGACCCCGGCAAGACGTTCAAGAACAAGAAGATGGCGGGCCACCTGGGCGTGGAGCGCGTGACGACGCAGAACCTGGAGATCGCCGGCCACGACGTGGAGCGCGGCCTCCTGCTGGTCCACGGCGCGGTGCCGGGCCCGAAGGGCGGCTACGTCCTGGTGCGGGACGCGGTGAAGCGGCCCCGCCACGCGGACGCGCCCTTCCCGGCGGCGACCCTGGCCGCCGCGGCTGAGTAGGGACAACACCGATGCAGCTCCCCGTCATCACACTGACGAACAGCCCGGCCGGCGACATCGAGTTGCCGGACGCCTTGTTCGGCGCCGAGCCGCGCGTGGACATCATGGCGCGCGTGGTGCATTGGCAGGAGGCCAAGCGCCGCGCCGGCACCCACAAGGTCAAGGGCATGGGCGAGGTCTCCGGCACGACCAAGAAGCCCTACCGGCAGAAGGGCACCGGCAACGCGCGCCAGGGTTCCTTGAGGTCGCCGCAGTTCCGCAAGGGCGGCATCGTCCACGGCCCGGTCGTGCGGGACCACGGCTACAGCCTGAACAAGAAGGTGCGTCGCCTCGGCCTCATCAGCGCGCTGAGCCAAAAGGCGAAGGAAGGCAAGCTGGTCGTCGTCGATCTGGAAGGGGCCACCGCGAAGACCGGCGAGATGGCGAAGGTCGTGCTCTCGCTCGGCTGGAAGAGCGCGCTGATCTTCGACGCCGCCGTGGACGAGGGCTTCGGCCGCGCCGTCCGCAACCTTCCCAACGTCCAGGTCATGCCGACAGTCGGCGCCAATGTCCGCGACATTCTGCGCTACGACGTGCTCGCCGTGACGCGGCAGGGCGTCGAAGCCCTGAAGGAGCGCTTGTCGTGAGCGATGCGAAAGCGGCGAAGCCCGTCATCTCCAAGGAGAGGATGTACCAGACCATCCTCTCGCCCCTCGTCACCGAGAAGGCCACGGCGCTCTCCGAGAGCGGCCAAGTGGTGTTCCGGGTGACGCTCGACGCCACCAAGCCGGAGATCAAGGCCGCGGTGGAAGGGCTGTTCAACGTGAAGGTGCTCGCGGTGAACACGCTGGTGGTCAAGGGCAAGGCGAAGCGGTTCCGCGGCCGGGAAGGCCGGCGGTCGGATTGGAAAAAAGCGATGGTCAAGCTCGCCGAAGGGCAGAGCATCGACCTGACGACAGGGCTCGCGTGACCTCATGGCGCTGAGAAGCTTCAACCCCGTCACCCCCAGCCTGCGCGGCACGATCCTCGTCCGCCGCGACGAGCTGTGGAAGGGCAAGCCGGTCAAGCAACTGACCGAGGGCAAGCACTCCTCGGGCGGCCGCAACAACCACGGCCGGATCACCGTCCGGTTCCGCGGCGGCGGCCACAAGCGGACCTACCGACTGGTGGACTTCAAGCGGCGCGCCAAGTTCGGCATGCCAGCCACGGTCGAACGGCTGGAGTACGACCCGAACCGCACCGCGTGGATCGCCCTGCTAAAGTACCAGGACGGCGAGCTGTCCTACATAATCGCCCCGCAACGCGTGAAGGCCGGCGACACCGTCGTCGCGGCTGAGCGCGCTGACATCAAGCCGGGCAACGCGATGCCGCTCTCGGCCGTCCCGGTCGGCACCATAGTCCACAACGTGGAGATGAAGGCCGGCGCGGGCGGCAAGATGGCGCGATCCGCCGGGACGTTCGTGCAGCTCGTCGGCAAGGACGCCGGCTACGCCCAGCTCAAGCTGTCGTCGGGCGAGGTCCGCACCGTGCGCGCCGAGTGCATGGCGACGATCGGCGCGGTGTCGAACCCAGACAACTCGAACCAGCAGATCGGCAAGGCGGGCCGCTCGCGCTGGCTCGGCCGCCGGCCGCACAACCGGGGCGTCGTGATGAACCCGGTGGACCACCCGCACGGCGGCGGCGAAGGCCGCACGAGCGGCGGTCGCCACCCGGTGACGCCCTGGGGCAAGCCGACCAAGGGCGCGAAGACGCGCAACAACAAGCGGACGGACCGGCTCATCATCCGCCGCCGCCACGCGACGAAGGGCTGATCGGTCATGCCGCGCAGCGTATGGAAGGGGCCGTTCGTGGACGGCTACCTGTTGAACAAGGCGGAAGCCGCACGGGCGTCCGGCCGCAACGAGGTCATCAGGATCTGGTCGCGCCGGAGCACCATCCTCCCGCAGTTCGTGGGCCTGGTCTTCGGCGTCTACAACGGGAAGAAGTTCATCCCGGTGCAGGTGTCGGAGAACATGGTGGGGCACAAGTTCGGCGAGTTCTCGCCGACGCGGACCTTCACCAGCCACGCGGCGGACAAGAAGGCGAAGCGGGGCTGATCCGATGAGCAAGCCGAAGCGTGAGCGCGATCTCGAAGACACGGAGGCGCAGGCCATCACCCGGAACATCCGGGTCAGCCCGCGCAAGCTCAACCTGGTAGCGGCGTTGATCCGCGGCCGGAGCGCGCAGGACGCGGTCGCGACCCTGACGTTCAGCAAGCGTCGCATCGCGCAGACCGTGAAGAAGACGCTGGAGAGCGCCATCGCCAACGCCGAGAACAACCATCGGCTCGACGTGGACGCGCTGGTGGTGTCGAAGGCCGAAGTCGGACGCGCGGTGGTGATGAAGCGCTTCCACGCCCGGGGGCGCGGCCGGTCGTCGCGCGTCGAGAAGTGGTTCAGCCACCTCAAGATTGTGGTGGCCGAGCAGCAGCAAGCCGCCGCGCCGGAACCGCAGCAAGAGGCAGCCTGACCATGGGCCAAAAAGTAAACCCGATCGGCTTCCGCCTCGGCATCAACCGCACCTGGGACAGCCGGTGGTTCGCGGGCGACGATTACGCGCGCCTGCTCCACGAGGACCTGAAGCTGCGAGACAAGCTGAAGACCCGCCTCCGGGGCGCGGGCGTCAGCCGCATCGTCATCGAGCGCCCGGCGAAGAAGCCGCGCATCACCATCCATGCCGCGCGGCCGGGCGTTGTGATCGGCAAGAAGGGCGCCGACATCGAGGTGCTCCGCAAGGATTTGGCGAAGCTCGCCGGGGCCGAGGTGGCGCTCAACATCGTCGAGATCCGCAAGCCGGAAATCGACTCCACACTCGTCGCGGAGAACATCGCCCAGCAGCTCGAGCGCCGTGTGGCGTTCCGCCGCGCGATGAAGCGCGCCGTGCAGAGCGCCATGCGCCTCGGCGCGGGCGGCATCCGCATCAACTGCTCCGGCCGGCTCGGCGGCGCCGAGATCGCGCGCATGGAGTGGTACCGCGAGGGGCGCGTGCCCCTGCACACGCTCCGCGCCGACATCGACTTCGGCACGGCCACGGCCAAGACGACCTACGGCACCTGCGGCGTGAAGGTCTGGATCTTCAAGGGCGAAGTCCTGGCGCACGACCCGTCGGCGCAGGACAGGCGCGCGGCCGAGCAGGCGCCGCAGCGCTGAGGAATGGACCGTTATGCTTCAGCCTAAGCGCACCAAATTCCGCAAGGCCCACAAGGGCCGCATCCACGGCCTGGCGAAGGGCGGGTTCTCCTTGAGCTTCGGGGGGTACGGCCTGAAGGCCTTGGAGCCTGAGCGCGTCACCGCCCGCCAGATCGAGGCGGCGCGGCGGGCGATCACCCGCGCCATGAAGCGGCAGGGCCGGGTGTGGATCCGCATCTTCCCCGACGTGCCGGTCTCGACCAAGCCGGCCGAGGTCCGCATGGGCTCGGGCAAGGGTTCGCCCGAGTACTGGGTGGCGCGGATCAAGCCGGGACGCATCATGTTCGAGATCGACGGCGTGCCCACGGACACGGCCCGCGAGGCCCTGACGCTCGGCGCGGCGAAGCTCCCGATCCGCACCAAGATCGTCGTGCGCCTGGGCGGCGCGGAGGCCGCGTGATGGCGTTCGGAACCAAGGTCGCGGACGTCCGCGCGAAGTCCGACGACGAGCTCAAGGCGATGGTCCTCGACCTCCGCAAGGAGCAGTTCAACCTGCGCTTCCAGCGCGCGAGCGGGCAGTTGGAGGCGACCGGCCGCATCAAGGCGGTCCGGCGCGACATCGCCCGCGCCAAGACCATCCTGGGCGAGCGGCAGCGCGCCGCCGCCTCCACGCAACCCAAGGCTTGAGGAGACCAGCGGCCATGCCGAAGCGCGTCCTCACGGGCCGGGTCACCAGCGACAAGATGGACAAGACCGTCACGGTGCTTGTCGAACGTCGCGTGATGCACCCGCTCTACAAGAAGTTCATCCGGCGCTCGAAGAAGTACGCCGCGCACGACGAGGCCAACCTCTGCAAGCAGGGCGACGTCGTGCAGATCGAGGAGTGCCCGCCGATTTCCAAGCGCAAGGCGTGGCTGGTGGTGCAGCGCAACGGCGCGCCGCTCGCCGGCACGCCCGTTGAGCAGGCCGGGGAGCACGCGGCATGATCCACGTCGAATCCAACCTCGACGTCGCCGACAACTCCGGCGCCCGCCGCGTGCAGTGCATCAAGGTGCTCGGCGGCTCCCGGCGGAAGACCGCCAGCGTCGGCGACGTCATTGTGGTGTCGATCAAGGAAGCGATTCCCCGCGCCAAGGTGAAGAAGGGCGAGGTCCACCGCGCGGTGATCGTCCGCACCTCCTATCCGGTGCGCCGGGTGGACGGTACCGCCATCCGCTTCGACAACAACGCGGCCGTCCTCATCAACAAGCAGGGCGAGCCGATCGGGACGCGCATCTTCGGACCCGTGGTTCGCGAGCTGCGGGCAAAGCGATACATGAAGATCATCAGCTTGGCCCCCGAGGTGCTCTGACCATGGCGGCAAAGATCAAGAAGGGCGACCAGGTCCACGTCCTAGCCGGACGCGACCGCGGCTCCCGCGGCGAGGTGCTGGCGGTGATGCCGACGGAGAACCGCGCGCTGGTCCGAGGCGTGAACATGGTCAAGCGGCACCAGAAGCCGCGGGGCATGAGCGCGCCCGGTGGCATCCAGGAGAAAGAAGCGCCCATCCACCTGTCCAACTTGTCGCTCATCGACCCGGCCTCCGACAAGCCGACCCGCGTCGGCTTCCGGACCCTGGACGACGGCAAGAAGGTGCGCGTGGCCAAGCGCTCCGGCGAGGTGATCGGCGCATGAGCGACCAGCAGACCAACACGGATGAAGCGGCGCCGTCCGGCAACGGCGCGGCGGCGGTCGCGGCCCCCCGTGAGGTCCCTCGGCTACAACGATTCTATGTCGACACGGTGCGGAACGACCTGATGAAGGAGTTCGGCTACCGCAACGTCATGGAGATCCCGAAGCTCGAGAAGATCGTCATCAACATGGGCGTCGGCGAGGCCGCGGCGGATGGCAAGAAGCTCGACGCCGCGGTGGCCGACATGACGGCGATCTCCGGACAGAAGCCGGTGCGGACCAAGGCGAAGAAGGCCATCGCGGGCTTCAAGATCCGCGAAGGCCAGCTCATCGGCTGCAAGGTCACGTTGCGGAAGGCGAGGATGTACGAGTTCCTCGACCGCCTCGTGACCATCGCCCTGCCCCGCGTCCGCGACTTCCGGGGCATCCCGGGCAATCGGGGCTTCGACGGCCGAGGCAACTACGCCATGGGCCTGAAGGAGCAGATCGTGTTCCCCGAGATCAACTACGACCGGGTGGACACGGTGCGCGGCATGGACATCCAGTTCGTCACGACGGCGAAGACGGACAAGGAAGCGAAGGCGCTGCTCAAGGCGTTCCAGCTCCCCTTCGCCAACTGATCTTGGAAAACCGGTCGGGCACCGCCCGACCAGGTTCCGGAGGACAAGCACGTATGGCCAAGACCTCTTCGGTCCAGAAGAACAAGCGGCGCGAAGCGCTTTCTAAGCTCCACTTGGGCAAGCGGCGCGCGTTGAAGGACATCGTGATGGACCGGTCGCTCCCCGTGGAGGACCGCTTCGACGCGACCCTGAAGCTCGCCCAGCTCCCCCGCAACGGCGCCCGCAACCGCGTGCGGCTGCGGTGCGAGCTGACCGGGCGCCCCAGGGGCAACTACCGCAAATTCAAGCTGAGCCGGAACATGCTGCGGGAGCTGGCCAACACCGGCCAACTCCCCGGCATGGTCAAGGCTAGCTGGTAGGGGAGGGAGACACCGCATGTCGATGTCCGATCCCCTAGGGGACATGCTGACGCGCATTCGGAACGCGCAGCGCGCCCGGCAGTCGCGCTGCGTCGCGCCGGCGAGCCGCCTGCGCGCGAACGTGCTGGAGGTGCTGAAGCGCGAAGGCTATATCCGCGCCTGGCGCATGAACGAGGTGCGCCCCGGCATCAGCAGCCTCGATATCGAGCTGAAGTATTCCGAGGGCGAGCCGGCCATCAAGGAGATCACCCGCGTCTCCAAACCCGGCCGGCGCGTCTACTCGGGAATCAAGGACCTGCCGAAGTTCTACAACGGCCTCGGCATCTCCATCCTGTCCACGCCCCGCGGGGTGATGAGCGACATCGAAGCGCGCACCGCCAATGTCGGCGGTGAAGTGCTCTGCCGCGTGTTCTGAAGGAGCGTCGTCCGATATGTCGCGCGTCGGCAAATATCCGGTCGCCATCCCCCAGGGCGTGCAGGTCACGCTCCAGGGCCGTACCCTCGTGGCCAAGGGCAAACTCGGCGAGCTGAAGCTGCCCTTGACCGACGATGTGGAAGTGGAGATCCAGGACAGCCAAGTCGCCGTGAAGCCGCGCCGGGACGACCGCCGGTCGCGCACCATGTGGGGCACCACGCGGAGCTTGGTGAACGGCATGGTGACAGGCGTCTCCACCGGGTTCATCAAGAACATGGAGATCAACGGCACCGGCTACCGCGCCGCCGTCCAGGGCAAGGATCTCGTGCTCAACCTCGGCTACAGCCACGAGGTGCGCTACCCGATCCCCGCGGGCATCAAGATCACCTGCGACCGCCCGACCGCCGTCCGCGTCGAGGGCGCGGACAAGCAGCGGGTCGGCCAAGTCGCCGCTGAGATCCGCGGGTTCCGAGGGCCCGAGCCTTACAAGGGCAAGGGCATCAAGTACGAGAACGAGCAGATCCTCCGGAAGGAGGGCAAGAAGAAGTAATGTCAGACAAATTCGCATTGCAGGAGCGGCGCCGCCGCCGGCTCCGCTACAGGCTCCGCACCAAGGGTGGCGGCCGCGTCCGCCTCTCCGTGTTCCGCTCCGGCCGGCACATCTATGCCCAGGTCATCGACGACACGCAGGGCCGGACGCTCGCCGCCGCCAGTTCCTTGGAAAAGGAGATGCGGGACGAACTCCGCACCGGCGCCGACAAGGATGCGGCGACGGTGGTCGGCAAGCGGGTGGCGGAGCGCGCGGTTGCAGCCGGCGTGACCGAAGTGGTCTTCGACCGCGGGCCGTACCTGTACCATGGCCGGGTCAAGGCCCTGGCCGACGCCGCCCGCGAGGGCGGGTTGCAGTTCTGAGGATAGCCGGCAATGGCACGTGAACCGAGAAGCGGCGGCGGGGGCGACGGCGACAATCGCGGGCGCCGCGGGCGCGACCGCGACCAGCGCCAGGACCGCGGCGGCGACGACGACTTCAAGGACAAGCTCGTCACCATCAACCGCGTGGCGAAGGTGGTGAAGGGCGGACGGCGCTTCTCCTTCGCCGCGCTGGTGGTCGTGGGCGACCAGAAGGGCCGCGTCGGCTGGGGCGCCGGCAAGGCGCGCGAGGTGCCGGAGGCGATCCGCAAGGCGACCGAGCAGGCCAAGCGGACCATGATCCGCGTGCCCATGCGCGAGGGCCGGACGCTGCACCACGACGTCATCGGCGAGTTCGGGGCGGGCCGGGTGCTCCTGCGCGCCGCGCCGGCGGGCACCGGCATCATCGCCGGCGGGCCCATGCGCGCCGTGTTCGAGACCCTGGGCATGGGCGACGTCGTCGCCAAGTGCCTGGGCACAACCAACTCGCACAACATGATCAAGGCCACCTTCGCGGCGCTCGGCCGTTGCGCGAGCCCGCGCTCCGTGGCGGCGCGGCGCGGCAAGAAGGTGTCCGACCTGCTCGGGCCGCGGCGCGACCAGGCGCCGGCCGACACGTCGGCCGCGGAGGCCCCCAATGTCTGACGCTGAAAACGGCGCGGCCCGCGCGGGGAAAACCGTGAGGGTCACGCAGGTCGGCTCCCCCATCGGCCGGAAGCCCGGCCAGAAGGAAACGCTGATCGGCCTCGGCCTCAACAAGATGCACCGCACGCGGGAACTGGAGGACACGCCCTCCGTCCGCGGCATGATCCGGAAGGTCGCCCACCTCATCAAGGTGGAAGGCTGAGCGGAGGAGTCCTGCGATGAAACTCAACGAAATCCGGGACAACCCCGGCGCGCGGCGCAAGTACAAGCGGGTCGGGCGCGGCATCGGCTCCGGCAAGGGCAAGACGGCGGGCCGCGGCGTGAAGGGCCAGAAGGCCCGCACCGGCGTCTCGCTGAACGGCTTCGAGGGCGGTCAGCTCCCCATCTACCGCCGTCTGCCGAAGCGCGGGTTCGTCAACATCTTCCGCAAGGAATACGCGCCGATCAACCTCTCCGGCCTGGAGAGGGCGTTCGAGGCCGGGCGCTTGGACGCGACCCAGCCGCTGGACGAGGCCAAGCTGCGGGAGGCGGGCGTCGTGCGCTCCGGGCGCAAGTTCGCCGGCGTGCGATTGCTGGCGCACGGCGAGATCACCCGGCCGATCAACATCACCGTGTCGGGCGCCTCGGCCGCGGCGGTCGCCGCGGTGCAGGCGGCGGGCGGGACGGTGACGCTGCTCAACCCGCCCAAGGCGACCGAGGAAGCCGCTCCGTCCGAGTAGGCCGGGGCGGCGCGGCGGTGTCCCCGCCGCGCGCCGTGGTATGACAGGGGCCGGTCCCGGCGTCGCGCGCCGGGGCCCTAAGCCGACGGGCCCGTCGGCACCGGAAGGATCAGGCGACCATGGCCTCCGCCGCAGAACAGCTCGCGGCCAACCTCAACCTCGGTGTGCTGGCCAAGGCCACCGAGCTGAAGAAGCGCATCTGGTTCACCCTGGGCGCGCTGCTCGTCTACCGCATCGGGACCTACGTCCCCGTCCCCGGCGTGGACGCCTCGGTGATGGCGGAGATGCTGCGCCAGCACGGCGGCGGCATCCTCGGCATGTTCGACATGTTCACCGGCGGCGCGCTCGGGCGCATGACGGTGTTCGCCCTCAACATCATGCCCTACATCTCGGCGAGCATCATCATCCAGCTCATGGCCTCGGCCGTCCCTACGCTGGAGACGCTGAAGAAGGAAGGCGAGTCCGGCCGCAAGAAGCTCAACCAGTACACCCGCTACCTGACGGTCCTCATCGCCGTGTTCCAGGCCTGGGCCATCGCGGTCGGGCTGGAGAGCATCCGCGGCAGCTTCGGGCCGGCGGTGCTCGACCCGGGCCTGTTCTTCCGCCTGTCCTGCGTCGTCACGCTGGTCGGCGGCACGATGTTCCTCATGTGGCTGGGCGAGCAGATCACCGCGCGGGGCATCGGCAACGGCATCAGCCTCATCATCTTCGCCGGCATCGTCGCCAATCTGCCCTCAGCGCTCGTGGCCACCTTCGAACTCGGCCGCACCGGGGCGCTCTCCACCGTCTTTGTGCTCTTCTTCCTGGCACTCGCGCTCGGCGTGATCGCGCTCGTCGTCTTCATCGAGCGGGCGCAGCGGCGCATCCCGGTGCAGTACCCGAAGCGCCAGGTCGGCAACCGCATGTTCGGCGGCGAGAACACCCACCTGCCGCTGAAGCTCAACACCGCCGGAGTCATTCCGCCGATCTTCGCTTCGTCTCTGCTGCTGCTGCCGGCGACGGTGGCGGGCTTCTCGTCCGACGCGGGCGACGGCGGCGGGTGGCTGTCCACCATCTCGAACGCGTTGGCGCACGGGCAGCCGCTCTACATGTTCCTGTACGCGGCGATGATCGTCTTCTTCGCCTTCTTCTACACGGCCATTGTCTTCAACCCGACCGAAACCGCGGACAACCTGAAGAAGTACGGCGGCTTCGTACCCGGCATCCGGCCCGGCCAGAACACGGCGGACTATTTCGACAAGGTCCTGACGCGCCTCACCGCCGTCGGCGCCATCTATCTCTGCATCGTGTGCCTGCTGCCCGAAATCCTCATCAGCCGGTACGGGGTGCCCTTCTACTTCGGCGGCACATCCCTGCTCATCATCGTTTCGGTCACGATGGACACGGTCGCGCAGGTGCAGTCGCACCTCTTCGCCCACCAGTACGAAGGCCTGATCCGCAAGGCGCGCCTCGGCGGCCGCGGCGCGCCGCGCGTGCGCTGAGAAGGGAGGACGCGATGAACCTCATTCTGCTCGGTCCGCCCGGCGCGGGGAAAGGCACGCAGGCCAAGCGCCTGGAGGACAAGCACAACCTCCGGCAGATCTCGACGGGCGACATGCTCCGCGCCGAGGTCAAGGCGGGGAGCGAGATCGGCCTCCAGGCCAAGGCCGTGATGGACCGCGGCGAACTCGTCCCCGACGAGATCATCATCTCCATGCTGGCGCAGCGGGTGGACGTGGCCTCCTCCGGCGCCGGCGGGTTCATCCTCGACGGCTTCCCGCGCACGGTGCGCCAAGCGGAGGCCCTGGACGCCATGCTGGGGCTCAAGAACACGCCGCTGCACCACGTCATCGAGTTGCAGGTGGACGACGCGGCGCTGGTGGAGCGGATCTCCGGGCGTTTCACCTGCGCCAAGTGCGGCGAGGGCTACCACGACCGCTTCAAACGCCCGGCCGTCGCGGACACCTGCGACAACTGCGGCTGCCACGAGTTCGTACGCCGGTCCGACGACAACGCCGAAACGGTCCGCGCGAGGCTGGAGGCCTACCACCGCCAAACGGCGCCGTTGCTGCCCTACTACGCCGCGAACGGCCTGCTCCGCGTGGTGGACGGGATGGCGGAGATGGACGCCGTGACCGAGCAACTCGAAACGGTCATCGCCGGCCGCCAGGGGCTCGGGGGTGGAACGGGACCGGGGCAGGCTTGACCGCAGCGCAGCGCAGGCCTAAGTCACCCGCTTTCAGGCCGAGGACGGTTCTCATGCCGCCCTCGGTCTTCGGCGTTCCGAGAGCGGATCGGATCAGACAACCCGCCGGGCGGCGAACCGCGGCCCGGCGCGAGCAGGAGCGGTGAAGTGGCTCGCATTGCCGGCGTCAACATACCCACGAACAAGCGCGTGCCGATCTCGCTGCGCTACATATACGGCATCGGGCCGAAGAACGCGCAGGACATCTGCGACAAGCTGAGCATCCCCGGCGAGCGGCGCGTCAACCAGCTCACCGACGAAGAGATCCTCCGCATCCGCGAGCTGATCGACCGCGAGTACCGCGTCGAAGGCGACCTCCGGCGCGAGGTCGCCATGAACATCAAGCGGCTGATGGACATGGCCTGCTACCGCGGCCTGCGGCACCGCCGCGGCCTGCCGGTCCGCGGCCAGCGCACCCACACCAACGCGCGCACGCGCAAGGGCAAGGCCGTGCCGATCGCCGGCAAGAAGAAGGTGACGAAGTAGGATGGCGCGTGAACCCCGCGGCGGCTCCCGCAGCCCCCGCAAGAAGGAACGGAAGAACATCGCGTCCGGCGTGGCGCACGTTCTGGCCTCCTTCAACAACACCATCGTCACCATCACGGACGCCCAGGGCAACGCCATCGCGTGGTCGTCCTCGGGCAGCCAGGGCTTCAAGGGCAGCCGGAAGTCCACGCCCTACGCGGCCCAGGTCGCGGCGGAGGACGCCGGCAAGAAGGCGCGCGAGCACGGGATGGAGCAGCTCGAAATCATGGTGAGCGGCCCCGGCTCGGGCCGCGAGAGCGCGCTGCGCGCCCTCCAGTCCGTCGGCTTCTACGTGACGGCCATCAAGGACGTCACGCCCATACCGCACAATGGTTGCCGGCCGCGCAAGCGCCGGCGGGTTTGAAGCCGCGGCATTCTTCGGTTTTCCGCGCCGGCCGTCCGCTGGCACGGCGCGGGTATGAGTACGCGGTAGGAGACTGCTCGTGATCGAGAGGAATTGGCGGTCGTTGATTCGGCCGGAGAAGCTCGGCGTCGAAGTCGGCGCCGATGCGCAACGCAGTGCGACCGTGGTCGCGGAGCCGCTGGAGCGCGGCTTCGGCATGACGCTGGGCAATGCGCTGCGCCGCGTGCTGCTGTCGTCGTTGCAGGGCGCGGCCGTCACCGGCTTGCGCATCGACGGCGTGCTGCACGAGTTCAGCAGCATCCAGGGCGTGCGCGAGGACGTCACCGACTTGGTGCTCAACGTCAAGCAGCTCGCCATCCGGATGCAAGGCGAAGGGCCGAAGCGGCTCGCGCTCACCGCCGACGGGCCGGGCGAGGTTACGGCCGGGCAGATCCAGACCACCGGCGACATCGAGATCGCCAACCCCGACCTGGTGATCTGCACCCTGGACGACGGCGCCAAGCTGTCGATGGAGCTCGTCGTCGGCACCGGCAAGGGCTACGTCCCGGCGTCGCAGAACCGGCCGGAGGACGCGCCGATCGGCCTCATCCCGGTGGATGCGATTTACTCCCCCGTGCGCCGCGTCGCCTACCGCGTCGAGCCGACCCGTGTGGGCCAGGTGACGGACTACGACAAGCTCGTCCTTTCGGTGGAGACGGACGGCACCGTGGCGCCGGAGGACGCCGTCGCACTGGCCGCGCGCATCCTGCAAGACCAGCTGCAGCTCTTCATCAACTTCGACGAACCGCGCGAGCGCAAGGTCGAGGAGGAGCGCGACGACCTACCCTTCAACCGCAACCTGCTCCGCAAGGTGGACGAGCTGGAGCTGTCGGTCCGCTCGGCGAATTGCCTGAAGAACGACAACATCGTCTACATCGGCGACCTGGTGCAGAAGTCCGAGCAGGAGATGCTCCGCACCCCGAACTTCGGCCGTAAGTCGCTGAACGAGATCAAGGAGGTCCTCACCTCCATGGGCCTCGGCCTCGGCATGACCGTCACGGGCTGGCCGCCCGAGAACATCGAAGACCTCGCCAAGAAGCTCGAAGAGCCCTTCTGACCGGCCGATCTGAGGATAGACCAGGATGCGCCACAAGATCGCCGGGCGGAAGCTCAACGTCACCTCCAGCCACCGGCTCGCCATGTTCCGCAACATGGCGACGTCACTGCTCAAGCACGAGCAGATCACCACGACCCTGCCCAAAGCCAAGGAACTGCGCCCCTACGTCGAGCGGATCATCACGCTCGGCAAGCGGGGCGGGCTCCACGCCCGGCGGCAGGCCTACGCCCAGATCATGGACGAGAAGGTGGTGGACAAGCTCTTCACCACCATCGCCGACCGCTACCGCGCCCGCCCCGGCGGCTACTGCCGCGTGCTGAAGGCCGGCATGCGCTATGGCGACGCGGCGCCGATGGCGGTGATCGAACTCGTGGACCGCGACCCGGCCGCCAAGGGCCTCGACAGCGGGCCGAAGCCGGAGCGGGAAGAGGCGGAAGCGGGCGGCGCCGAAGCGGCGTGACCCGGGCAGCAACCGGGGTGCTCCCAGGCCAGGGCCGGACCTGACCTGACCGAGGCCGCCGGCTCGCCTGAGTGTAGAGCGCTACGGCTTCTGCTGGGCGCTCCCCGTCAGCAAATCAGCTCGCGGCATCGAAACAGGGAAGCTACAATCCACCTGTCCTGAACTCGAGTTGCGTCGAAAGGGCGCGCCGTCACGGCAACGACGCCACGCGCCGTTTCCGGAGCGTGCGCTCGCCCGCCCGCGCAACCGCCTCGGGAAAGTAAGGTGGTAAGAAAGTAAGAAGATAAGGCGACGCGAGCCGCCGCGCCCGCGTCCGGCTTACCGCAGCACGATCTCGACGCGCCGGTTCTGCTGCTCCCGCACGCCGTCGGCCGTAGGCACCAACGGCCGGCTCTCGCCGAAGGCCGTCACGCCGATCTCCTCGCGTGAGATGCCGCGGGCCACGAGTTCCGAAGCCACCACCTCGGCACGGCGCTGTGACAGTCGCTGGTTGTACTGCGGCGTGCCGGACCGGTCCGCGTGGCCTGCCACCTCGATGCGGGTGGGCGACGCGCGCCGGGCGTTCTGAGCGGCCTCCCCGATGATCTCCCGCGCCCGCGAGGTCAGGTCCGCGCGGTTCCAATCGAAAAACACCAGATAGGTGCGCGCATTGGCGGACGGCGACGGCGGGGCGACGGGGGCCGCCACCGCGGCGGGCGCCGGGCGCGGCGCGAGCAGCGCGTAGCGGACGCCGAGCAGGACGGAGAGGTTGTCGTTGTCCGGCTTGAGCGAACCGGGCACGCCCGCGCCCGTGGCACCGGGGTTGCGGTCCAGTCGAAGGGTGGGATTGAGCGTGCTGAAGTACCGCACCTCGCTGGTGACGGACAGGCCGGGGATGGCGCCGCCCAGGCCCCAAGCGGCGCCGAGGATGGCTTGGTAGGCGAAGTTGCCGTCCGAGTCGTCCAGCCGGTAGCCGCCGCCGCCGATGTTCAGCCGGGCGTTCTTGATGTCGGTCCAGGCGTAGCCGGCGCCCACGCCTATGTACGGCATGAAGCCGTCCGGCCGGATGCCGAAGCTCGACAGGTCGAAGTCGAACAGGGCGTTGCCCATCACGCCGTAGTTCCGGATGTAGCCGCTGCTGCCCACCCGGCCGGTGGGGCCCGTGATGCGGTCGATCTCGCTCTCGCGGTAGTTGCCCTCGACCTCCGCGCGGATGCCGTTGCCGAAGCCCCAGCCGAGCGAACCGAGGCCCACGAAGCCGATGTCGTCGTCGTGGATGCGGAAGCCGCGTGTCGTGGTGTCGTGGAACAGGTTGATGCCCGCACCGGCGCCGACATAGGGGCCGGTCACGGGCTGCGCCGCCACCGCCAGCGGCCAGGAAAACAGCAGGCCCGCGGCGACGGCGAGGCTAGGCTTCATCGGGTGTCTCCAGTCGGCGGCCGCGAACCGGGCGTCGTCCCATGCCCTTGCGGTTGAGGGAGAGCTTCGCGGCGGGCGCCGGCCATAGCAACTATCAGGGCAACTGTTCCAGACCCCGCCATAGCTTTAGCGTGACCTGTGCGCCCCGCGCATCACCCTTCGCCGATTGGCCATTCAAAGGGCGGCCCGGAGAGCGTCCACCTCCGACGCCAGCGGGCTGGCCGGATGCCGCGACAGGAACGCGGTCTGCCGGCGTATGGCCTCGGGCACCTTCGGGTCGCGGCGCAGCACCCCCGCCAGCCGAACACCGCCGCCGAGGAAGCTCCCGCAGGCCCGGTCCAGGCTCCGCCAGGTGCGCTCGCCCGCCGCCCGGTCCGCCGCTTGGTTCACCACCAAGCGCGCGTCGCCGCCCGGCCGGTCGCGGCGGTGGAGCTTCAGCACGGCGTAGGCGTCCGTCAGGCTGGTCGGCTCCCCGGTGGCCACCACCAGCAATATGTCCGAAGCCGCCGCCAAGGCCCGAACGCCCCGGTCCAACCCGGCCCCGAGGTCCAAGACCACGTCGTCCCAACGGGGGCCGGCGTCCCGCAGCGCCCCCAAGAGGCGTCGGTGCGCCGCCTCGTCCAGCCCCGCCAAGGCGCCCGACCCGGAGCAGCCCGCCAGGAGGTCGAAGCCCATCGCCGGGTGCGGACGAACCGCCTCCGGCACCGACAGCCGACCGGCCAGGACGGCGGGGAGGCCATGCCCCGGCTCCAGGCCGAGCTGCACATCCACGTTGGCCAGGCCGAGGTCGGCGTCCACCAGCAGCACCCGCCGCCCCGCCAGGGCCAGCGCGTGCGAAAGGGTGATGGCGAGCCAAGTCTTGCCGACGCCGCCCTTCCCGGACGCGACGGCGATCAAACGCCCGCCGCCGGCCGGCGGCGGTTGCGGCGAAGGTTCAGGAATCACGAGGAAGCCTCCTGCGGCGCGGACCAGCCCTGTTCGAGCCGCCGCGCGAGCCATTCGGGTGAGAGGGGGGTGAGGCCGTCCGCCACGCCGAGACCGGTGCCGGCCTCCGTCAGCGAAAGCCCGGCAGCGGCAGCGGAAACCACGCCGCCCAAACGGCGCGCCGCATCCAGGCGAGTGGGCAGCAGGTGGCGCGCGCCCAGCACGGCGAAGGCGCGCGCGAGGTCGGCGGACTCCTGCGCGTCGAGCCCGGCCGGCAGCACGGCCACGATGTCGGCGCCGCTCGCCCGCGCCAGCGCCAGCAGCGCCGCGGCCTGGCCGGGGTCGAAGGGGTCGCAGCCGGCGGTGTCGATCAGCACGGGCTGGCCCTCGCCGCGCCGCGCCACCGCCGCCGCGACCGCCGCTGGGTCGGGCGCGGCGACCAGCGGCGTGTTCAGCACGCGGGTGAAGGCCGCGAGTTGCTCCGTCGCTCCGGCGCGCTGCCCATCGGCCGTGACCACCAGGGGAGCCGCGCCGCCGCGAAGCACGGCGTGGGCCGCCAGTTTGGCGCAGGTCAGGCTCTTGCCGGCGCCGCACGGCCCGGCCAGCAGCAAGGGGCGCGCGACGGCCTCAGGAAGGGGGCGGAAGCCCAGGGTCAGCGCGAGCGTCGCGGGCAGCGGGCCGCCCTCAACCTCGGGTGCCGAGGGGGCGGTCGCCGCGCTGAAGGGACAGGGCGGCGCGTCCAAGTCCGCGATCGGCAAATTGCCGGCGAACTTCGGCCGCGCCTCGGCCGGCCGGCGCACCAGCAGCGCCAGGTCGCTCGTCCACTCGCCGGCGCCGCTCAAGCCAGCATCTCCTCTTCGCGCGCGTCCTTGAGGGTGAGCTGGCCCTGCGCCGCCATGTCCTTGGCCAGCACCACCACGGCGGCCTGCGCCTCGTCCACGTCGCGCA
>CADCTL010000043.1:0-6645 GCA_902805625.1 uncultured Acetobacteraceae bacterium | reverse complement strand
GGGCGCGCTCGGTGAGGTTCTTGAAGAACAGCTCGCGCAAGCCTTCCGACGCGCCCTTGAGCGCCAGCGCCAGCCGGTCCTTCTCCACGCCGCGCAGCAGCGCCTGGATGCCCGGCCCGTCCACGCGATGCAGGTCCTCGAAGGTGAACATCAGGCCGCGGATGCGCTCCGCGTCGTCGCGGTTGCGCTCCTCCAGCGCCGCCAGCAGCCGCGTCTCGGCGTGGCGGTCGAGGTTGTTGAAGATCTCGGCCATCGCCTCGTGCGCGTCGTGCCGCTGGGTGCGCGCGAGATTGGACATGAAGTCGGCCCGGAGCGTCCGCTCGACGCCGTCCAGCGCCTCCTTCTGGACGGCCTCCATGCGGAGCATCCGCATGACGACCTCCATGGCGAAGCCTTCCGGCAGCAGGGCCAGCACGCGGGCGGCGTGGTCGGGCTTCACCTTGGTCAGCACCACGGCGACCGTCTGCGGGTATTCGTTCTTCAGATAGTTCGCCAGCACCGCCTCGTGGACGTTGCCGAGCTTGTCCCACATGGTCCGCCCGGCGGGGCCGCGCAGCTCCTCCATGATCTGGTCCACGCGCTCGCGCGGCATGACCCGCAGCAGCAGCCGCTCGGTGCTCGCCAGGCCGCCGGACAGGTTGCCGGCCCGGCCGAGCGCCTCCGTGAATTCGCGGCAGAGGTCTTCGACGGAGCCCGCGGAGACGGCGCCGAGCGACGCCATGGCCGTCGAAAGCTCGCGCACCTCGTCCTCCTGCATCCGGCCGAGCAGCGCCGACGCCTGCTCCTCGCTCAGGGCCAGCACCAGGGCGGCCGCCTTCTGCGGGCCGGAAAGCCGGGTCGCGGTCATGCCTTTTCTCCTGCGTCCTGCTGCGGCCCGAGCCAGCGGCGCATCACCGCCAGCGCCTCGTCCGGGTGCTTCTCCACCAGCGCCGCCACCGCCGTCAGCGCGGAGGCGCGCATCTGCCCCTGCACGTGCGGGAGGGACACCAAGGTCTCCGGCTCCGGCGGCTGCGCCTCCCCGCCCTCGGCGGTCAGCGCGGCGGGCGCTGCGGCGGCAGGGCCGGCGACGGAACCGGCGGCAGGGCCGGAGACGGCGGCCGTGGCGGCACCCGCGGACGGAGCCACGACGGCCGGCCCCACATCGAGCGGGACCAGCGCCGCCGCTAGGCGGCCCACCATCGGCCGGCCGACGAACAGGATGCCGACCAGCGCCACCAGGGCGAGCAGCCCGCTCTCCGCCAAGCGCGCGAGCAGCGCGGGGGAGAGGGGCGGCAAGCCGAGGGGGCCGGCCGCCTCGGCCATCGCCGCCGGCTCGGCGACGAAGCGCATGGACACCACCTCCACCCGGTCGCCGCGGCGCTCGTCGAAGCCGATCGCGCTGCGGACCAGGGCGGCGATGCGCGCCAGCTCCTCCGGCGTGCGCTCCCGCCACGCGGGCGCCGCTTCGCCGGGCCGCGCCTCGGCCACGCCGTCCACCAGCACAGCCACCGACAGGCGCCGCACCACCGGGTGCTCGCGGGTCGTGCTGCGGGTGGAGCGGCCGATCTCGTAGTTGGTGGTCTCCTCCTGCCGGCTTTCCTGGCTCGCCGCGCCGCCCGCGCCCTGGCCCTCGTTGCCGGGCAAGTTGCCGGCGACCGTGGTCGGCTGCGGCTCGGCGCCGCGGTTCTGCTCGTTCACGCTCTGCTGGGAGCGCGCCACCTGGTTCTCGGGGTCGAAGCGTTCCTCGGTGGTCTGGACGCGGTCGAAGTCCATCTCCACCGTCGCTTCGGCGCGCACGCGGCCGGGGCCGAGGGTGCGCTCCAGCAGCTCCTCCACGCTCCGGCCGATGCGCAGCTCGTGCGCCCGCCGCATCTCTTCCTGCGACAGCATGGCGGCGCCCCCGGCCTGCGTCGGCCCGGACAGCGCCTGCCCGCCGCGGGCCAGCAGCTCGCCCCGGCTGTCCACGATGGAGATGCCGCTCGGCTTCAGGCCGGGCACGGCGGTGGCGACCAGGTGCAGCACCGCCTGCACGCCGTCCCGGTCCAGCCGTTGCGAACCCTGCATGGCGAGCACCACGCTGGCCTGCGCCTCGCCCCGCTCGCGGGAAAAGGCCTCGCGGCGCGGCAGCGCCAGGTGGACCCGCGCCGTCCGCACCCCGGCCAGGCCGCGGATGGTGCGGGCGATCTCGCCTTCCAGGGCGCGCAGGCGGTTCACGTCCTGCTGGAACGGCGTGGTGGTGAGGGACTCGGCCCGGTCGAAGATCTCCCAGCCGACGCCGCCGCCCGAGGGCAGGCCCTCGCGCGCCAGGGTCAGCCGCAGGCGGGGCACCTGGTCGGCGGGGGCCAGGATGCGGGTGCCGCCCGCCTCCAGCCGGTAGGGCACCCGCTGCTTTTCGAGCGAGGCGACCACCGCCGCCGCGTCCCGCGCCTCCATGTCGCCGAACAGCGGCGCCATCGGGGGATCGCCGGCGCGCATCGCCAGGGCGGCGAGCAGCGCCAGCAGGGCCAGGCCCGTCCCGGCCAGCGCCGCCAAGCGCTTAGGCCCGAGCGACTTCAGCCCGGCCACCACGCCGCTCATCGGGCCACATCCTGTGGCAGCACCCGCGACCGCATACGAAACCCCTCGCGCCGGCCGGCTCCCCGCCGGTGGGCAAGATTTGCCCATCGGGGCTTGCGAAGGGGTTAACGGGCGCGGATGGACACCCCACGGCGGGCGCGATAAGCCGCGCCGGCGCGTGCCGAGGGGGTTGGCCAGGATGAAGGTCGCCGGATGAAGATCGTGGCCTGCAACAGCAACCGCCCGTTGGCCGAGGCCGTCGCCTCCTCCCTCGGCCTCCCCCTGACCAGCGCCTCGATCCGCCGCTTCGCCGACCTGGAGATCTTCGTGGAGATCCACGAGAACATCCGCGGCGAGGACGTGTTCGTGGTGCAGTCCACGAGCTACCCGGCCAACGACAACCTGATGGAGCTGCTGATCACCCTGGACGCGCTGCGCCGCAGCTCGGCGCGGCGGGTGACGGCGGTGGTGCCCTATTTCGGCTACGCCCGGCAGGACCGGAAGTCAGGCCCGCGCACCCCGATCAGCGCCAAGCTGGTGGCCAACCTCATCACCGCCGCCGGCGCCAACCGGGTGCTGACCATGGACCTGCACGCGGCGCAGATACAGGGCTTCTTCGACATCCCCGTGGACAACCTCTTCGCCGCGCCCCTGTTCGCGCGCGACATCGCGGAGCGCTACGAGGGCCGCGACCTGATGGTGGTCTCGCCGGACGTCGGCGGCGTGGTGCGGGCGCGGGCGCTGGCGGCGCGGCTGCACACGGACCTCGCCATCATCGACAAGCGGCGCGAGCGCGCCGGCGTGTCCGAGGTGATGAACGTGATCGGCGAGGTCGAGGGCCGCCACTGCATCCTGGTGGACGACATCGTGGATTCGGGCGGCACGCTCTGCAACGCCGCCGAGGCGCTGGTGCGCAACGGCGCGGAGGGCGTCAGCGTCTACGTCACGCACGGCGTCTTCTCGGGCGGCGCGGTGGCGCGCGTGGGCTCCTCCGCCATCGAGAGCATGATCGTCACCGACAGCATCCTGGCCACGGAAGCGGTGCGCGTCTCCGGCAACATACGCCAAGTGACCATCGCGCCGCTCCTGGCCGAGGCGATGCGGCGCATCAGCGAGGAAAGCTCGGTCTCGTCCCTGTTCAACTGAGCCGCGCCGAGGCCGTTTTTTCGCTTGCCGGCCCGTTCCGGGTGCCCGACCTTCCCGCCGCGACCAAGCGGGAAGAGGAAACGTCCCCATGAAGCTCTACTACGCGCCCGGAGCCTGCTCCATCGGCATCCACGTGCTGATGGAGGAGATCGGCAAGCCCTACGAGGCGGCGCGGGTGAACATCCGCGAGGGCGAGCAGTTCAAGCCGGAGTTCACCGGCATCAACCCGAAATCCAAGGTGCCCACCCTCCAGCGCGACGACGGCTCGGTGCTGACGGAGTACCCCGCCATCGCCTTCTGGCTCGCCTCCGCCAACCCGGACGCGAAGCTGATGCCGCAGGGCGCCGACGGCCTCGCCAAGGCGATGGAAACCACGGACTACTGCGTTTCCACCCTGCACATGCAGGGCTTCTCGCGCATGTTCCGGCCGTCCAACTTCGCGCCCAACGAGGCCGACCACGAGCAGGTCAAGGCGCGGGGCGAGGAGATCTTCTCCAAGGGCCTCAACGTGCTGGACAAGGCGCTCGCGGGCAAGGAGTACGTGACGGGCTCCTACTCCTTCGCCGACAGCGCGGTGTTCTACGTGTCCTTCTGGTGGAACGGCCGCCTCAACAAGGAACTGCCCCCCAACGTGGCCGCGCACTACGAGCGCATGAAGGCGCGCCCGGCGGTGCAGCGGACCTTCGAGCAGGAAGGCTTGGCCGCCTGACATGGGGGCGGTGCCGCTCCTCCAGCCCGTCCCGTTCTGGTTTCTCCGCCACGGGGAGACGGACTGGAACGCGCAAGGCCTGTCGCAGGGCCGCACCGACATCCCGCTGAACGCGGTGGGGTTGGCGCAGGCCAAGCGCGCGGCGCGGACCCTGGATGGCAGCGGCATCGCCACGGTCGTCGCCTCGCCGCTGTCCCGCGCGCGGGTGACGGCGGAGATCGCGGCCGAGGCGCTCGGCCTGCCCGTCTCCTTCGACGACGACCTGCGCGAGGTGAACTTCGGCGAGCAGGAAGGCCAGCCGATGGGCGACTGGTACGACGACTGGATCGCCGGCACCTACACGCCCGAACGCGCCGAATCCTTCCCCGCCCTGCTGGCCCGCGCCGTTTCGGCGGTGAACCGCGCCCTTTCGCGGCCGGCGCCGGTGCTCGTGGTGGCGCACGGCGCGCTGTTCCGCGCCCTCCGCCTGTCCTTCGGCTTGGAGCCGAACGTCCGCACGCCCAACGCCCTGCCCGTCCGCTGCGAACCGCCCGCGGAGGGCGGGGACGCTTGGACCCTCACGCCGGCGCAACTGGCGCCGGAATAGCCGAGGCGCCGCCGCACCGGCCGGTTGCGCCGGCGCGGGCCCTGCGGTATGTGGCGCGCGACGCCGGCACCCCTGGAGGCCGGCGCGCCCGCGTGCCCGCGCGCGGCGCCCATTCGGGCCGCCGCGGACCGGGAGCGGGCCAATCCATTCGAGCGGAGCAAGAGCCATGGTCCAAACCATCAGGATCGAGGCCTCGTCGCGCGAGCGGGCCGGTAAGGGGGCGGCGCGCGCGACCAGGCGAGACGGGAGAGTCCCCGCCGTCATCTACGGCGCGAAGCAGGACGCGACGCTGATCGCCCTCGACCCGCGCGACGTGGTGAAGGAATTGCAGAAGGGCGGCTGGCAGAGCCACCTCTACGAGGTCGCGGTGCAGGGCGGCGGCACCGAGCGCACCCTGATGCGCGACGTGCAGTTCCACCCCGTCACCGACCGGCCGTTGCACGTGGATTTCCAGCGCTTGGCGCCCGGCCAGCTCATCCGCGTGCGCGTCCCCGTGCAGTTCGCCAACGAGGGCACCTGCCCCGGCCTCAAGGCCGGCGGCGTGCTGAACGTGGTGCGGCGCGAGGTCGAGGTGATGGCCGACCCGGACAACGTGCCGGAAGGCTTCGAGATCGATCTCGCCGAAGCCAACCTCGGCGACAGCCTGCGCTGGTCGGCGGTGAAGGACACCTTCGGCACGAAGGCGGCGCTCGACCGGGACTTCGTGGTGGCCACCATCGCCGCGCCGACCGTGGTGGAGGAGGTCGCTCCCCCGCCGGCCCCGGCCGCGCCGGCCGCGCCCGCGAAGGGCGCGGCCAAGGCGCCGGCCAAGAAGAAGTAGGCTCGGCGGCGGCGCGGTGCAGCTCTGGGTCGGCCTGGGCAATCCGGAGCCGTCCCAGGCGCGGCACCGGCACAACGTCGGCTTCTTGGCGCTGGACGCGCTGGCCCGCCGCCACGGCTTTGCGCCCTGGCGGCAGCGCTTCAAGGGGCTGGTCGCGGACGGGTCCGTCGGCGGGGAGCGGGTGCTGGCGCTGAAGCCGATGACCTACATGAACGGCTCGGGCGAGTCCGTGCAGCCGGCCGCGGCCTTCCACAAGCTGCCGCCCGACGGCGTGTGGGTGTTCCACGACGAACTGGACCTCGCGCCCGGCCGGGTGCGCGTGAAGCGCGGCGGCGGCGTGGCCGGGCACAACGGGCTGCGCGACATCCAGCGCGCGCTCGGCACGCCCGACTATTGGCGGGTGCGCCTCGGCATCGGCCACCCCGGCCACAAGGACCGGGTGACGGGCCACGTGCTGGGCAACTTCGCCAAGGTGGACCAGCCTTGGCTGGACCGGCTGCTCGACGCCGTGGCGGACGCGGCGCCTTTGCTCGCCGCGCGCAAGCCGGAAGAGTTCATGACGCGCGTCGCCTTGCTGACGCAGGAGGAGGACGGCCGATGAGGGACGCCGACATCGCCGACGGGGTCGGCGGCCCCGGGCAGGAGGACTTCGCCAACGGCGCGGCCCTGCTCGCGGCCGGGCTGCTGCGGCAGGCGCGGGACTTGGCGCAGAGCGCCGCCGCCCTGCGCGCCGCCTTTTCGCCGATGCCGGGCGACGCGCCGGGCGGACCGCTCTCGGACGTCCGCCGCCAGCGCGCGGCCCTGGCCGCCGCGGCCGAGGCGGGCTCCCGCGGCGTGCTGATGCTGGAA
>CADCTL010000042.1 GCA_902805625.1 uncultured Acetobacteraceae bacterium | reverse complement strand
AACCGGAGGCCCCGTCCCCCGAAGCTTATCTCAGGGGGACCAAGCAGCTTGATACTCAGAAGCCCCATCCCCGGCCTCTCCACCGGCTCCCGTGAGCCTCACCCCGAGACGAGCCTCGCGAATCGGCGCTGGGTGGCCATCCGTGGCTGAAGACGACCGGCTGACCTTCGCCCCGGTCCTTGCGGTAGATCCGGGCGCCGGTTGCGCCGGCTCTGCCGCCTTCCGTCTCGGTGGTGCTCACCGTTCCACCTCCTTCTATCGGGCTGTCGGATTGGCATTGAACTTACAGAGTGGTTCACGTTACAGCATCGGACATCCGACTCTAATCCTGTGGATGGAGGGACTAGCAAAGAGATCAAGCTCGATCAGGATGCCTTAGAGGTTTGGTCAGGGCGGCGTGTGGTTGAGCGCGTCGCGGAGCTGTCCGCGTGTGGTGATCCCGAGCTTTGGGAAAGCGCGGTACAGGTGCGCTCCCACGGTGCGGTGGGAGAGATAGAGCTGCTGTCCGATCTCGCGGTTGGAGAGCCCCGAGGCTGCCATGCGGGCGATCTGTAGCTCCTGCGGCGTCAGTAGTTCGTCCGGCGCCTCTGGCCTCCGCCCGGTCTCGCCGGCTGCTCGAAGCTCTTGGTGCGCACGCTCGCTCCAGGGGATCGCTTCCAGCGCTTCGAACACCTCCCGCGCCGCACGCAACGGCGCTCGTGACTCCGCGATTCGCCGTTGACGGCGAAGCCACGCGCCATACGCCAGCTGCAAACGCGCGCGAAAGAAGGGCAGGTTCGACAGCTCGCCGCCGATGGCGTCCTCGAAGAGCGCCTCGGCATGGTCGTCATCAGCGAGGACCGGGCGGGCGTAGAGGATCTCGAAGCGCACCCCCGGGGACGGCGTCCGTGCTGCCAGTTGCTCGATTTCGCCCACGATCGCGAGCGCGGCGCCGCGGTTGTCGCTGTGCATCGCGGCGTCTGCCAGGTATCCCACGCCTCCCAGCCGGTCCATGTGATGGTAGGCCGGATCTGCCGGGTCGAACATCCGCCGGAGCTGCTCGAACGCGTCGGCATAACGTCCGCCGCCCAGCGCCGTCACCCCGCGGGCATGCGCGCCTACGGCCAGCAAGGCGCTCAGGCGGTTGGGGACGGTGAAACGCTCGGCTTCGATGATCAGATGCTCCGCGAGGTCCTCCTCGCCGCGCACCCCGGCCAGCATGGCGCCCGCGATCTGCGCTCCGGCCGTCCACATCGGCTGCTGGGTCTCGTGCGCCAGCCGCCAGGCTTCATCGACAACGGACCTTGCCGCGTTCCAGCTTCCGAGCCGGATCGCACTCCACGCCCGCAAGGTGAGCGACTGTGCCAGCAGGGCAAGCCGCCCCTGTGATCGTAGTTGCGCCGTCGCGTCATGGAAGAGCCGCAGGGCCAACGCGTAGTCGCCGACCGCGACGGCGGCCGTGCCGCCGAGATACGCTCCGTAGGGGTCGACAAACGTGCTCTGGGGAGCGTGGGAAAGACGTTCGATCACCACCGCCCCGCACCGGATCGGACCCGCGAGCGAGAGGATGGCGACCAGTCGCGGGTCGGACGCAGCGACCTCGAGCCCCTCGGCCGCGCGGACGACGCTCTCCCGCGCCCGCTCGCCGGGATCGGCCCACCAGCAGCGCAGCGCAGCACCGTTGAGCAGTTTGAGCGCTAGGTCCGTATCTCTCGCCAGGCTCACCCGCTTGGCGGCCTCGAGGAGAAATTGGACTCGGGCCGCATCGCCCGGCACGCCGTCGGTGAAGCTCTCCCGTATCCAGGCCAGGCGCGCCCGCTGATGTGGCCCAGGGGCAAGCTCCACGGCCTCCTTTGCGAGACCTTCGACGAGGTCGTGTTGCCCGAGCTCGAAGGCGAGTTCGGCCGCGCGAAGGAGCCTCTCGCAGCGGCGGGCGGCATCGTCGCTGAGCGCCGCTGCCCGCTCGAGCGCGGCCACGGCGACGATCGTCGCGCCGCGGCGCTCTGCCCGCGATGCGAGCTGCTCGAGTTCGGCGGCCACCTCCTCATCGGGCCCCAGGGTCGCCGCTGCCGCGTGCCACGCACGACGGTCGGGCTGTCCTGAAAGCACTTCGGCCAGCGCCGCGTGTGATGCCCGCCGCCGCGCGCCATCGGCCGATTGGTAGACCGCAGAACGCACCAGCGGGTGGCGGAACCGCAGCCTGGCGCCATCCAGGTGGACGAGGCCCGCGGCCACGGCCGGCGCGAGCGTGTCGGGTGTGACCTCGCCGCCTTCGAGGGCGCTTGCGGCGAGGAGCAGTTCGGCGAGTACGCCGCCATCCGCGGCCGCGCCGATGAGTAGCAGGGTTTGGGTCTTGACGGGAAGGCCGGATGCTTGGGCCGCGAACGCGCGCTCCAGCCGCTCGGTCAGCGGCAGCGGCGCTGGCAGTAGCGAGCGGCCGCCGAGTTCGTCCGCCCCCAGCAGGATCGGCAACTCCACCAGCGCTAGCGGGTTGCCGCCGGCCTGCTCCAGAAGTTGCTTTCGCACCGTGGGCGCGAGTTGCCTGCCGCACGTATCGAGCAGTGCTCCGGCCGTCACCTCGTCGAGGCCACCGAGCCTGAGTTCCGGCAACCCCGCACCGTCGAAGAGCCCCTCTGCTTCGTCGCGGCTAGCAGCCACGACTACGATCGGCTCGTGCTCGACGCGCCGGGCGACGAAGGCGAGCGCCCCGATGGTGGACCGGTCCAGCCACTGCGCATCTTCGGCGACTACCAGCAGCGGCGCGCGTTCGGCGACGTCGGAGAGCAACTCGAGCAGGGCGAGCGCGATCAGGAACCGATCGGGCGCTTCCGCCGCGACCATCCCGAAGGCGGCGAAGAGCGCCGTACGCTGTGGCGGTGGCAGATCCTCGGCACGATCCAACACCGGCAGCACGAGCTGGTGCAGCCCGGCGAAGGGCAGGTGCGTCTCGGACTGAACCCCGGTCGCGCGCAGCACCCGCATACCGGCCGTTTCCGCGTACCGGACGGCGGCTGCCAGCAGGGTGGACTTGCCGATGCCGGGTTCGCCCCTCACCAGCAACGCCGCGCCGCGCTCGGAGACGCCGTCGACCAGCTGTTCGAGCCGGGCCAGCTCGTGCTCGCGGCCAAAGATGGGGTTCAGGGCGCTGTCGTGGGTACCGCTCAGCGGCGTCGTCATGGGTACAAGCATTGTAGCTTCTCGCAAACACCTGCGCCACGCGCAAGGACCGCAGCCGGACGACATCGGCA
>CADCTL010000041.1 GCA_902805625.1 uncultured Acetobacteraceae bacterium | reverse complement strand
TGTGCTCGGCGGCAACCATCAGGCGGTCCCGAGCGATGCAGCAAGAACAGGCCGCGTCGGGGAGGACGGTCCATGAATGGGCAGCAAACGGGCTGGCGCCCGCCGCGGCGCTTCTCCGTCACGGTGCAGCGCCTCGCCCGGCCGCCGATGCCTTGGACCTGGACGATTCACGAAGACGACGCGACGGAGCCCTACCACCGCTCGAGCCGCTTCTACGGGTCGGCGGAGGAAGCCTGGGCGGTCGGTCGCGCCATGCTCACTCGGCTGACCGGCCCGAACCCCGTGACGCGCACTGGCGGGACACGGTGCGAGGTCTCGGAAGGCGGTCCCATTCCGAACTGAGGCGCCACCCCGGCCCGCGCCGCCCAGCGGGTCCCGGTGTTCGGGCCCGGCACGCGACGCATGCGGCAACGAGCCCGAGGCGCGGTACGACCTTCGCGCCTTCACAGTGGACACAAGCGAGCCGGTGCCCGGCCCCGACGGTCTCTACTACGACCCCATGAAGGGAGGTGTTCGGCGGGCGGCTGGGCACCGACCGGCGGCTCACCCGCGAGGAGTGGAACGCAGCCAAGACCGGCATGGCCATCGCGGGCGGTTTCGTCGACGGCGGCCTCTCCGCCGCCAGCGCCTTCCGGCCCGGCATTTTCGTTGGGCCCAAGTCCAACCTCTCCTCCTACGCTGCCGATCCGGCCCGGCTGCGCGCCGCCACCAAGGCGTCGAACGCGGGGGCTGCGCCGATCGAGACCGCCGACAACCACGGCGGCTGGTTCCGCGGCGTGGACGGCCAGATGCGCCGCGAGATCAGCGACCGCGGCACCGGCGTGGTCCCGGCCGCCTGGGAAGCGGCCGCCAAGGCGGAGGGCGCTACAGCTCCCGCATGCTCGACACCACCCGGCCCACCATGCCGTAGGCGATCGCCTCCTCCGTGCCCATCCAGTAGTTGCGGTCGGTGTCGCGCTCGACGCGCTCGTAGGGCTGGCCGGTCTCGCGCGCGATGATGCGGTTGATGCGCCCGCGCATCTTGATGATCTCGCGGGCCTCGATGTCGATGTCGCTGGCCGGGCCGCGCACCCCGCCCATCGGCTGGTGCAGCAGGAAGCGGGTGTTGGGCAGGCAGAGCCGCCGCTCCTTCACGCCGGCCAGGAAGATCAGCGCGCCCGCGCTCGCCACCCAGCCGGTGCCGACCACGCGGACGGGGGCCACGGCGTCCACGAACCGGATCATGTCGTGGATGGTGTCGCCGCTCTCCACGTGGCCGCCGGGCGAGTTGACGAAGACGTCGATGGGCTGGCCGGAGGCGCCCGCCAACGCCAGCAGCCGCCCCGTCACGTCGCGCGCGACCTTGTCGGTGATGGCGCCGAACACCAGGACCTTGCGCTGGCCGAACAGGCGGTTCTCGAGTTCGTTGACCGGCGACGACAGGGTCTGGTTGTCGCCGGGCTCGCGCGGCTCGGGCCCGGTCGGCTCCGGCACCTCGGGGTCGTCGTCGTCCAGCCGCGGGTCCTTCGTGCGGTGCCGATCAGTCATGTCGTCCTCCTTGCGCGCGCGCCGCGCCCGTCCTTGCGCGCGCGCCGCGCCCGTCAGCGCGCCAGCTTGACCGTGGTCAGATGCGGGCGGAAGACCCGGCCTTCCCCGTCCTTCACCTCGACGCGGACGCCGCGCCCGCTGTCCACGGTCCGCACGACCACGCCGCGCCGTGACGAAGCGACGCCCGCGCCGACGGTCTTGAAGCGCACACTGTCGCCGCGTTTGAACTGGTTGGCCAATGCTTCGGCTCCTATGAGGCGCAGGGCACGTGGTGTGCCGGGGCGGCACTTCCATCCTCAGGGGAGCACAACGGCGCCCCGCCGGGGTCAACCTCCCGGCGCTGGAGGATCCGGCGGTGGCGTGGCACGCTTGGGCGCGTCTTCGAACGGGTTGCGGTGCCGGGCCGGCGCTGTTTCAACGCCGCTCTTTGGACTGGCGCGGCGATGTAGCGGAACGAGTAGGCGGATGGGCCGCGACTTGCCCGTCGAGGCGCTGGTCACGCGGGCCGGACCACCGACCACGTGCCCGGCGAGGCGCTGATCCAGGGGCGGGCGAGGCGGTGATCGCTGAGCGTGGTGACGGCGCCGACCGTGTCATCGACCTTATTGTGGGCGCGCGCTGTTGTGGTGCCGCCGCAAGCTCTCGATCACGACCTGGGCCCCGCGCAAGTTGTGGAAGGGCGTTGTCATATCTGGCAAGTGAAGCGCGACTGGAGTTCCAGGACGTGATCGCCTTCCGGGGCGAGGCTGCACGCACGGTAGCCTCCCGGCTCATGGACGAGGACGGGCGCTGGACCGGCGTCGTGGCGATGCGCTGCCGGCGCGCGGGCTGACGCGGCCTCGGCCGCCAGGGGGGATCGGCAGGCGACACCGGAGACCAGATCATGGCGACGAAGCTGCTCATTCTGCTCGGGACGAAGAAGGGCTTGTTCATCCTGGAGAGCGACGCGGCGCGCCGCGATTGGGCGCAGCGCGGCCCCTACTGCGAGGCATGGCCGATCTGCCACGCCATCGCCGATCCGCGCACGGGCACCATCCACGCCGGCGGCGGCAACGAATGGTTCGGGCCGGCGGTGTGGACCTCCGCCGATCTCGGCGCGACCTGGACCCACTCCAGCGAGGGCCTCGCCTACGCCGCGGGGGAGACGCCGATCCGCGCGGTGTGGAGCTTGGCGAAAGGGCCCGGCGGCGCGCTGTACGCCGGCGTCGAGCCGGCCGGGCTGTTCCGCAGCGAGGACGGCGGCGCGCGTTGGCGGCACATCGCCGGGCTGCGCGACCACCCGTCGCGGCCGCACTGGCAGCCCGGCGGCGGCGGGCTGATCCTGCACGCGCTGGTGCCGCACCCCACGGACGAGCGCCAGCTCTGGGTCGGCATCTCCAGCGCCGGCGTCTTCCACACCGCGGATGGCGGCGGCACCTGGCAGCCGCGCAACAGCGGGATCCGCTGCGACTACCTGCCGGAGGACCAGCGCTACCCGGAATACGGCCAGTGCGTGCACGGGCTGGCGATGGCGCCGGGCATGCCGGACCGCCTGTACCAGCAGAACCACTGCGGCATGTACCGGAGCGACGACGGCGGGCGGAGCTGGCAGAGCATCGAGGCCGGCCTGCCCTCCTCCTTCGGCTTCCCCGCGGCGGCGCATCCGCGCGACCCGGAGACGCTGTACCTGCTGCCGCTGAACGGCGACAGCGCCGGCCGCTACGTGCCGGACG
>CADCTL010000040.1 GCA_902805625.1 uncultured Acetobacteraceae bacterium | reverse complement strand
TCGCCCAGCGGGTTGCCGATGTCGGCGCCCGTGCCGAGCCGGCCCCAACCGAGCCCGAGCGACACGTCCACGTCCCAGAAACGCTTGGAGGCTACAACGTACTCGCCGGCGTAGAGGCCGGTGCCGATGACGTCCTGCAAGCCGACCGCCAGCGCCGGGCGCCAAGCGTTCTCCTGCCAAAGGCGCAGCTTCAGGTCGAAGGCGCGGTCGTTGCTGATGCCGCGCCCGCGTGTCGCGTCCAAGCGGTCGGTGAGCCGAAAGGTGGTCTCCAGGAAAGGCAAAGCCTGGAAGGACAAGAACCAGGAACGCCGCTGCCGCCGCCAAGCCGCGCCCGCCTCGACCGTGCCGTCCGGCCGGAAGCGGGCGTTGCGCATCTCGATGAGCCCGGCGCCGCCGAGGTCGCTTCCCGTGGCGGGCGGCTCTTCCGCCCGGGCGGGGACGGCCAGCGCGAGAAGCAATGCCAAGCCGGGTAGGGTTCCGCCTCGCCCGATCGTCCGCCGGCGAGCCGGCAGGTGTGCTGAGATGATGCGCGACAACTGAAACGCTGCTTCGACTCGTCAGAAATACACGCTCTGCGTGCTTTATAGCAGCAATTTCGCCTAAAAGTTAAATGCCTCGTGATCGTTTTGGGAGACGTTGAGGCACGCCGACAGGGCGTTCAGTGCGCCAGGGCGTTCGTCGCCGCGGCCGAGTCAGCCCTCGGCGAGCATGGCCATCGCTTCCAACGCGAGTTCGGCTGGCACGAGATGGCCCTCGGGGAACTCGCGGTAGCGCACCTCGTAACCGGCGGCGCGCAGGCGCGGCACCAGCCGGCGACTGCACGCCCCGATCGGCAGCACGTCGTCGGCGACGCCGTGCGAAACGAACACGCGCGGCCGGCCGACCGGCTCCGGCGGCGCGGCGAAGCCCGGCGAGAAGGCGAGGGCGTGCGTGAAGACGTCGCCGTTCCCGAGCGCCAGCGACAAGGCGTAGGAGGCTCCATCGGAGAAGCCCGCCAGCGCGACGCGGCGCGGGTCCACGCGGTGGCGCCCGAACACGTCCCGCAGGGCCGCGTCGAGGAAGGCGACGTCCGGCCCGTAGGCGCCCATGATCACGTCCCAGGTCGGCCCTCGGCTTTCCGGGACGAGGATCAACGCCCCGGGTGCGGCGGCGTTTTCAATCAGACGCAAGGCGCCCGCCGCGTGCCCGCCGGCGCCGTGGAGCATGACGATCAGCGGCGAAGGACCGCCGTCCCCGCTCTCCGGGACCCGCAGCAACCCGTCCCGGCGCCCTCCGAACCCGATCGGGTGCAACCCGGCCGGGCGGGGCGTGCCGTTTTCCGCGGAGTCGGGGCGCGCGTGGAGGCGACCGCGCGCCGCGGCCGATTTCGCGTCGTCTGGAAACGTCATCGCCATTCCCTGCATCGGTGCGCGGCTGGGCGAACGCCGGCCCGGCTCACCCGTTGCAACTCGCTGGCAAGCCGAAGGGACGCGGGCATGGGGGATGGTGCAAGGGACGCCGTCGAGATCCGGGCGGTGGAGACGCTGGGCGAAACACACTACCCGCTCCGCAAGTACAACTTCGCCTACCGGCGCCGCGACGGCGCGCGCCAGGAGCTGCAACGCGAGGTCTACGCCATCGGCGAGTCCGCCGTCGTGCTGCCGTTCGACCCGAGGCGCTCCACCGTGCTGCTCACGCGCCAGTTTCGGCTGCCGGCCCAGGTGAACGGCGACGAGCCGCGGCTGATCGAAGCCTGCGCCGGCAACATCGAGCCCGGCGACGACGCGGCGGAGACGGCCCGCAAGGAGGCCGAGCAGGAGATGGGCTGCCGCCTGCGCGACCTGCGCGAGGTGTTCACCCTCTACATGAGCCCAGGCGTCACGGCGGAGAAGCTGCACCACTTCACCGCGGAGTACGACCCCGGCGGGCGGTCGGGCGAGGGCGGCGGCTTGCGCGAGGAGGGCGAGGACATAGAGGTCCTCGAACTGCCGCTCGCCGAGGCTTGGGCCATGGTCGGGCGCGGCGAGATCGTGGACGCGAAAACCGTGCTGCTCCTCCAGCACCTGCTGCTCGCCCGCCGCGGGGCCTCGACCTAGCGCGCCGAGCCCGTCCGCACGATGACGGCCAGCGCCGCGGTGGACAGCGCGATCTGCGAGAGCACCTGCGTCGCGTCCCGCAGGAAGCCCCAGTTCTCGTAGGGCGAAGGATCCTGCGGCACCACGACGAGGCTACCCGGCGGCACGGGCGGCCCGCCCATCTGCCAAGCGCCCAACCCCGCCGGGGTGGACTGGCCGTTCGGCAGCACCACGAAGGCGCGGCCGGGGTCGGCGAAGCGCTGCTCGCCGCCGGCCGCGCGCACGTAGTCGGCGGCGCGCCAGCCCGTGGCGAACTGCAAGCTGCCGGGGTTGAGCACCGCGCCCACCACCGTCACCTCGTTCGGACGCTTGGGCACGGCGATCAGGTCGCCGGGCTCCAGCAGCACGTCCAGCTCCGGGCGGCCGGCGAGCAGCACCGGGTTGGCCTCCACCACCATGCGTCCGGCCGCCCGCGCGCTGCGGAGCGAATTCGCCAACTCCCGCCCCGCTGTGATGGCGCCGCCGAGGTCGGCGCCGCTCCCGCGCACGCCGGACACCGCCTGTCCCGCCGCCACCTGCATCAAGCCCTGCTCCAGCTCGCGCGCGCTGCGCCCGAAGCCTTCTTGCTGGCGGACGCGCACGCTCTCGCGCGAGAACACGGCGCCGTAGGGATAGGCCTGCGGCGTCAGGCCGCCGGCGCGCGCGATCACCTCCGACAAGCGCTCGCCGCGGCGGATGTCGTAGGAGCCGGGCCGGAGGAACTCGCCGGTGAGCGTGACGGGCCCGGTGTCGCGGTCCGCGAAGCCGCGCGGCAGGCGAACCGCGTCGCGCGGGGACAGGCGCACGGCGGCGAAGTTGCGGGAGCGGAGGTCGAGCACCAGGCGCGTCAGCGGCAAGGTGCCGGTGTTCTCCGCCGGCTCCCGCGCCAACTCGACGGTGGACAGGTCGGCGGTGTCCGCCGCGCCGCCGGCCGCGGCCAGCACGGCGTCGAGGCCGGTGTCGCCGGTGATGGGGTACAGGCCGGGGAGCCCGACCTCGCCCGTCAACAGCACCGCTTGGTCGAGCAGGAAGGGCAGCAGCGCCGGGTACTCGACGAAGACCGGCGGGCAGGGGAGGCGGCCGATGTCCGGGAAGCCGCCGCTCCGCGCGTGGGCGAAGCGCCCGCGCGAGGCCTGGGCGGCGACGGCGAGGGCGGACAAGG
>CADCTL010000039.1 GCA_902805625.1 uncultured Acetobacteraceae bacterium | reverse complement strand
AGGCGAGCTGGTCCTCGAAGTGGACGCCGGCGGCGCCCGCCTCGATCATCGCCCGCATCAGCTCGTAGGCGTTGAGCGCGCCGCCGAAGCCGGCCTCGGCGTCGGCGATGACCGGCGCCATGTAGTGGGTCTGGTCGTCGGCCTTGCCGTCCGCGCGCTCGAGGGTCGCGATCTGGTCGGCGCGGCGCAGCGCGTTGTTGATGCGCTTGATGACGGTCGGGACGCTGTCCACCGGGTAGAGCGACTGGTCGGGGTACATGGTGGAGGCCGAGTTGGCGTCCGCCGCCACCTGCCAGCCGGACAGGTAGATGGCCTTCAGCCCCGCCTTCACCTGCTGGAGCGCCTGCATGCCCGTGAGCGCGCCGAGCGTGTTCACGTAGGGCTCGCTCTGCAGGAGCTGCCACAGGCGCCGGGCGCCGCGGTCGGCCAGGGTGTGCTGCACCCGGAAGGAACCGGCCAGGCGCTCCACGTCCGCGGGGGAGTAGTCGCGGCGGATGCCCTCGAAGCGGCCGGGCTCGTGCCGGTCGCCGCCGAAGGCGCCGTCGGGCGCGAAGGTCGGGGTCGTGGTCGGGCGCATGAAGTCTCCTGTTGCGGTGCGTCGGGTGAATAATTCACATTGCGAGTGCGAAGTTCAGCCCACATCTTGCTGCGCCGCGGTAAGTGAGTGGCGATTTTCACAGACAGGATCGCGGTTCTGTAAAGGATGTGAAGAATGTCCCGTGCCTTGATCGGCCGGACGGTGCGGCGGCTGCGGTTGGAAAAGGGGCTGGCGCAGCAGGCGCTGGCCGCCCGGCTCGGCATCTCCGCCAGCTACCTGAACCTGATCGAGCACGACCAGCGCGCCGTCACCGCCACCCTGCTCATCAAGTTGACCGAGGCCTTGCAGGTGGACCTCGCGGCCCTGTCAGGGGCGCGGGAGCGGGCGCTGGAGACCGGGCTGCGGGAGGTGCTGTCGGACCCGCTGCTCGGCCTGGACGTGGTCCCGGAGGAAGAGGTCGCCCAGCTCGCCGGGAGCGCGCCCAACGCCGCCCGCGCCGTGCTGGCGCTCTACCGCGCGTGGCGGGTGGCGCGCGAGGACTCGGGGGGCATCGCCCTGCCCACCGGCCGGCGCATCCTGCTGCCGACGGAGGAGGTGCGCGACTTCTTCCACGACCGCGCCAACCACTTCGCCGAGCTGGAAACGGTGGCCGAGGCGATGGGGCGCGAGATCGGCGCCGGGCCGGCGGAGCTGAACTTCGCCATCGCCGAGCGGCTGCGGCGCCACCACGGCTTGGCCGTGACCTTCGGCCCGCTGCCCGGCGTTCTGCGCCGCTACGACCCGGCGGGGCGGCGCTTGGACCTTTCGGACAGCCTGCCGCGCCAGAGCCGGGGCTTCCAGCTCGCCTTCCAGTTGGTGCTGATGGAGGCGCGCGACGCGGTGGAGGCGGTGGTCAACGCGGCCGAGCCCTCGACGGGCGAGGCGGGGATGATGCTCCGCATCGGCCTGCTGAACTACCTCGCGGCGGCGCTTCTGATGCCCTACGAGCCCTTCCTCGCCGCGGTGCGCGAGCTGCGCCACGACATGGAGTCGGTGGCCACGCGGTTCGGCGTCTCCTTCGAGCAGGCCTGCCACCGCCTCTCGACCTTGCAGCGGGACGGGGCGCGGGGCGTGCCGTTCTTCTTCCTGCGCGTGGACCCCGCCGGCAACGTCGGGAAGCGCTTCAGCGCGGCGTCCTTCCCCTTCGCGCGCTACGGCGGCTCCTGCCCGAAGTGGATCGTCCACCAGGCCTTCGCCACGCCGGGGCAGGTGCGGGTGCAGCTCGCGCAACTGCCGGACGGCGGCACCTTCCTGTGCTTCGCGCGCACGGTGCGCGGCCCGGCGGTGCGCTGGGGGGAGCCGGCGCCGGTGCAGGTGGTGGCGATGGGCTGCGACATCTCCCGCGCGCCGGAGGTGGTCTACGGCGACGGGCTCGATTTGGAGAAGGCGATGGTGGGCATCGGCCTGTCCTGCCGGCTGTGCGACCGCATGGATTGCCGCAGCCGCGCCTTCCCGCCGCTGGAACACCGGTTGGCGCTGGACCCCATGCTGGGCAGCGCCTCGCCTTACCGGTTCGAGTCGCCCAAGGGCCGCTGACCGCCCGGCGGCTCGTCCCCCACGGGGGCGAAGCCGCCCGCCTCGCCGAGCATGGAGAGCGTGCCCGAGCGGATGTCGAAGTGCCCGCCGTGCAGGTGGAGGCGCCCCGCCTCCACGGCGTCCCGCACCCAGGGGAAGGTCAGGAGGTTTTCCAGCGAGAGGCGCACCGTCTCCTGCTCGCCCGCCTCCTGCCGCGCGTCATCGGAACCCGGCTCGCAGCGGAGCGCGCGGGCGCGCGCTTCGCCGGCGATGCCCATCCAAGGGGCGACGAAATCCTCCGTCCCGGGCGGCATCCCGTCCAGCATGGCGCGCACGCCGCCGCAGAGCGCGTGGCCCAGCACGATGAGGTGCCGGACGCCGAGCACCCGCACGCCGAATTCCAGCGCCGCGCTGGTGCCGTGGTAGGCGGCGTCGGGCGCGTAGGGCGGCACCAGGTTGGCGACGTTGCGCACCACGAACAGCTCGCCCGGCGCGGCCGAAAAGACCATCTGCGGGTCCACCCGGCTGTCCGAGCAGGCGACCACCATGGCGCGTGGCCGCTGCCCGCGCTCGGCCAGCGCTTCGAAGCGGTCCCGTTCGCGCGCCCAGGTTTCGGCGCGGAAGCGGCGGTAGCCGGCGATCAGATCTTCCATGGCCGCCCCTATCCCGCCCGCGCGCGGGATAGGCAAGCGGCCCGCGTCAGTGGTGGTGGTGTGGGCCGGGGCGGCGTTCCCGGCGCGGGCGCGCGGTGCCCGTGCGGAGCCTCCGTGGCGGCCGGGGCGGGGGAGGCGCGGCGGGGGCAGCATACGGAGAACCCCCGCCGGTGTCCGGAGACGGTCTGGAAGGTGGGCGTTGCCACAGGGGGAGGGTCAAGGCCTGCCGCGGCGGTCCGTCCGCCCCGTTCCTCGACCGCCACTGGGTGATCGCCGCGGCGGGGACCCGGGACGCGCCCGTCTGCGATCGGGGCGGCTACCCACGAGGCCCGGCACCGCCGTGATTGGCCAGGGCTCCGCGTGAAATCCCCCGTTTCTTTGGCCGCCGCCGCGGCCTGAACCGCCGGTCGCCCCTCCACGCGCGCGTGGCGATCGCGGCGCGACGTTGGGCCTCACGACAGCGCAACCGAACCCACGAACACGTTCAAGCACCAATCAGCAATCCGAAACGTTCCTGCC
>CADCTL010000038.1:3002-3290 GCA_902805625.1 uncultured Acetobacteraceae bacterium | reverse complement strand
CCGCGCCAGCCAGGCGAACGAGCGTTCGACGACCCACCGCCGCGGCAGCAGCACGAACCCGCGCTTCGCCTGCGGCAGTTTCACGACCGACAACTCGATGCCGTGCGTGACCGCGTCCGCGGCCGGCTGATCGCCGGTGTACCCCTGGTCGACGAACGCCAGCTCGACCGACTCGCCCGTCGCCGCCCGCACGTCCGCGGCCAGCCGCTCGACCTGCTGCCGGTCCTGCTCGTCGGCCGCCGTCACGTGCAGGGCCAGCAGGTGCCCGAGCGTGTCGACCGCCATGTT
>CADCTL010000038.1:0-2907 GCA_902805625.1 uncultured Acetobacteraceae bacterium | reverse complement strand
AAGCCACCGCCGGGTCTGCCCGTACACGACCTCCCACGGCGGCAGGTCGTTCGGCATCATCCGCCACGCCTCGCCGGCCCGCACCACGTACCGCAGGCCGTTGAACACCTCGCGGAGCGGGTGCTCGCGCTGCGGGGCGTCCTCCCGCATCAGCGTCAGGTACGGCGCTACGAACGCCCACTCTTCGTCGTTCACGTCGCTCGGGTAAGGCTTCCTTGCCATGCCCTAAGTTCAGCGCCACGTGAGGGCAAAGTCCACAACACGCTCTAGCAGGACGCTGAAAAACCCTTGACGGCCGCCGCGGCCCGCGCTGAACTGTCGGCCGGGTTCGAGCGGAGGTGTCTCATGCGTGGCAAGACGGATCGACAGGCAGTTCTGTTCGTGGCGGCCATCGACCTGGAGGCCCGCGTCCGGCCGGACCACCCGCTGCGGGCGATCAAGCGGATGGCCGACCACGACTTGGCGAAGATGAGTCGCCGGCTCGACGCCGCCTACGCCGATGAGGGCCGGCCCAGCGTCCCGCCGGAGCGGCTCATCAAGGCGATGCTGCTGCAGTCGCTCTACTCGATCCGCTCGGAGGCGCAGCTCGTCGAGCGGGTCGACCACGACCTGCTGTTCCGTTGGTTCCTCGACCTGCGGATCGACGAGCCGGTGTTCGACGCGACGGTCTTCAGCCACAACCGCGGACGGCTGGAACGGCACGGCCTGATCGGCGCGTTCTTCGACGGCACCGTTCGCCGGGCGATCCGGGCCGGGCTGGTCAGCCCCGACCACTTCTCCGTCGACGGCTCGCTGGTCGAGGCGTACGCGTCGATTAAGAGCTTCAAGCCCAAAGACCGCGACGGCGAGGACGGCCCGGGGGACGCCAACGGCTTCAAGAGCCGCAACGCCGAGGTCGACTTCCACGGCCAGAAGCGGTCGAACGCCACGCACGCGTCGGCCACCGATCCCGAGGCGAAGCTGATCCGCAAGGGCGACGGCCAGCCCGCACGGCTGGCGCACGCGCTGCACGCGGTCGTCGAGAACCGTCACGGGCTGGTGCTGGCGGTCGAGGTCAACTCGCCGCTGGACAACAGCGAGCCGACCACGGCGGTGTCGCTGCTGGACCGCGTCAAGGAGCGGTTCAATCTCACCCCCAGGACCGTCGGCGCGGACAAGGGGTACGACCAGGGCCCGTTCCTGCTGGACCTGGAGAAGCGGAAGATCATGCCGCACGTGGCGACGAAGGACGGGCCGATCGGCGGGGCATCGGGGACCCGGTACCGCCAGGAGAACGCCGAAGCGATCGCGGCCCGCACGCGGATGCGCCGGCGGGAGCGGAACGTGGGCTACGCGATCAGCCAGCGGTGCCGCAAAAAGATCGAGGAGTGCTTCGGCTGGGTCAAGACGATCGGCGGCCTGGCGCGGACGCGCCTGATCGGCCACCGGAAGACCGGCCAACAGGCCCACGTCGCGGCCGCGGCGTTCAACCTGATCCGGATGCGGTCGCTGGCGACGGCCGGGACGTGAGCCACCGGGCTCCCGGTGCGCGCGGGCCGCGGCCAAACCGGCCGGCCGGACTCCACGGCGACGCACGTCTCCCTTCAAAACCGGCGAATGAGGACAGGACAGGACCGAAAACCAGCCAGATCGAGCGTTTTTCAGCGTCCTGCTAAATTGCCGCCCGTGATTCGCGCCCAGGGATAAAACTGGCATCCACTTCACACGAGGGCCCCGCTGCAACGGGGCCGGAAGGGATGCCAGTCATGAGAACGCCACCGATCGTACTGCACCCGCAGGTGCGGAAGAAACTGCTGCGGCAGGCCCGGCGGACCCGAAACGCCGACCGCCGGACTCGGTGCCTGATCGTCCTGCGGCTGGCCGACGGGTGGTCGGCCGCGGCGGTCGCCCGCGGGCTCAGCTGCTCGCCGGCCACCGCCCGCAAGTTCCGCGGCCGCTGGCTCGCCCGGGGGTTCGCCGGGCTGGTCGACCGGCGGGAGGACAACGGGCTGACCAAGGCCGACGAGCGGTACGTGGCGCTGGTCCGGTGGGTGCTCGGGTCGACCCCGCCGGCGTTCGGGCACCGCCGCCCGACCTGGACCAAGTCGCTGCTGGTCGACGTGGCCCGGCGGTTCACTGGGGTGACGGTCGGCCGGACGACGATGGGCCGGGTGCTCAAGGCGCTCGGTGCCCGCCGCGGGCGTGCGAAGCCGACGGGCCTGTGCCCGTGGGGCGAACGACGCCGGGGGACCCGCATGGCGGCCATCCACGGACTGATCGACGGCCTGCCGCCGAACGAGGTCTGCGTGTGGGAGGACGAGGCCGACATCAACCTGAACCCGAAGGTCGGCCCGGACTGGACGCTGCCGGGGGCGCAGCGGGAGGTGCCGACGCCGGGCAGGAACGTCAAGCGGTACTTCGCGGCGGTGATGGACGCGGCGACCGACAAGCTGGTGTGGGTGCGGGGCGAGCGGAAGCACAGCGGCTTGTTCATCGAGCTGCTGGCGAAGGTGCTCAGGGCGTACCCCGACGCGGCGGTGGTCCACGTGGTGCTGGACAACTACTGCGCCCACGGGAGCCGCCAGACGCGGGCGTGGCTGGACCAGTTCGGACAGCGGGTCCGGCTGCACTTCCTGCCCCCGTACGACCCGGACGACAACCGGATCGAGCGGAAGCTGTGGCGGGAGGTGCACGCGAACGTGACGGTCAACCACCGGATCGGCTACATCGAGCGGCTGTGCGACGAAGTGGTCGGATTCCTGACCCGATGGAACATCAGAGCCGGGCTACGCCACGGGCGCGAATTGCGGGCGGCTATTTAGGCCCTAGCGCCTTCGCGCGCAATCGTGTGAAGGACACCCTACCTACTGAGGCGCGCCATTGGGCCACCAGAACGGTTTTACGCTGGCCCGCGCCTGGCATAACCTG
>CADCTL010000037.1 GCA_902805625.1 uncultured Acetobacteraceae bacterium | reverse complement strand
TCAGCCCGGCTCACGCCCCGGCACCGGCCCGAGCAGGCCGCCGTCGATGGCCGCGCGGTAGGCGAGCGCCGCGAAGCCCGGCGTGCGAGGCAGCTTGGCGAGGCGCGTCCGCGCGGCCGGGTCCTCCAGGAGTTCGGCCACGGCCGCGGCGTCGTCCTCCGGCGCGGTCATTCGCGGGGCGACCGGGCCGCGCGTGGGCGGGAGGCCGAGCAGCAGCCGTTCCAGCGCGCGCGAGTCCAGCGGCACCACGGCGCCGCACGTCATCGCCAAGCCGTCCTCCGGCCAGGCGATGCGGGCGCCGATGAGCGTCCCCGGCGGGCGGGCACCGAGGAAGTTGTCGCGGATGTGGACGGATTCGCCGTCCGGGAAGCCCTCCGCCGCCGCGCCGCCTTCCGGGTGCGGGCCGCGCAGGCGGTAGAGGCCGAACGCCGCGTCTTGGAGCGCCGCCAGCATGCGCGCGTCGTCGCTGCCCGGCGGCGGCGGTTCCGCCTTGGCCTGCCGGTCTATGCCGCGCCCGTGCCCGCCGAGCGGGTCCAGCACGCCGAGGTCGAGCACGAGGGCGAGTTGCAACTCGTCCCCCGGCACCACCCGCTTGCCGTCCCACAGCGAGAGGGCGCGCGCTTGCTGCGCGATGCTCGCCAGCGGCACGCGGCGCGACGCGGCGGACAGGATGCGCCCGCGCGCCTCGGCGTAGCGGTGGACGGAGCCGCCGCCCCCGCTCACGCCGCGGCGGCGTTCGGCACCGGGACGCCGAGGCCCTGCGCGCAGCGGACGATGGAGGCCCAGGTGTCGGGTTGCAGCGGCACGCCCTCGCGCAAGCGTTCGGCCCGCAGTCGCGCTTCCGGTTCGCCGGGCGCCAGCACCTCGCCGCCCGCCTCGATGGGGCGCGCCGACTTCACCCAGGCGACGTAGGCCTCGGCCGTGCGGAGGAATTCCGCTTCGGTGCCGAAGTGCTTGGGCGAGATGTAGACGGAGAGCATCCCGTTCGCGATGCGCCCGCGCTCGCCCACCGGGCCTGCGGTGCCGCCGCCGGTCAGCGCGCCGGCCAGCAACTCGCAGGCGAAAGCGAGGCCGCTGCCCTTGTGGTCGCCGAAGGCGCGGATGGCGCCGAGGCCGCCGGCGGCGCTGCGCTGGCCTGTGCGCTCGTAGTCGCCGTAGAGCGTGCGCGGGTCGCCCGAGAGGTGCCCGTCCGGCTCCACCAGCGCGTCGGGCGGGAGCGGCTTGCCGCCGTTGGATGCCACCAGCACCTTGCCCTCGGCGACGCGGGAGGTGGCGAAGTCGAGCACCACCGGCGGCGAGGTCGGCACGCCGACGGAGAAGGGCGCGGTGGAGAAGCGCCGTTCGACGCCCCCGAAGGGCGCCACCATCACGCTGCCGGCGACGTTGACGAAGTGGACCGAGACCAGGCCGGCGGCGATGGCCTGCTCGGCGTAGGCGCCGGCGCGGCCGATGTGGCCGGCGTTGCGGAGCGCGATCACCGCCGTGCCGTGCTGCTGCGCGCGTTCGATGCCGAGCGCGGTCGCCTGCGGCGCGACCGTCTGGCCGAAGCCGAAGCCGCCGTCGAGCACGACGAAGCCGCCGCCGTCGGTGACGACCTCCGCCCGCTTGCCGGCCGTCACGTAGCCCGCCTGTTGCCACTCCACGTAGCGCGGCACCCGCGCGACGCCGTGGCTGTCGTGGCCGGCGAGGTTGGCGCCGAGCAGGTGGTGGGAGATGCGCCCGGCTTCGGCCTCGTCGCAACCGTTGGCGCGGAAGATGTCGGCGACGAAGGACTCGAGGCGTTCGGCGCCGATCAGCACCGGTGTTTGGGCGTCAGGCATCCGGAGTCCTAGAGAACGCGGCCCGAAGCGGGCTCGATCAGGTGCATCTGGTTGAGGTCGGCCGACATGGCGAGGCTCCGCCCCGGCTCCGCCGGCGCGTCGGGGTTGAAGCGGGCGCAGATCTCGGCGCCGTGCAACTTGAAATGCACCAGCGTCTCCATGCCCATCGGCTCCACCACCTCGGGCACCGCTTGGAAGCTGGACACGCCGGGCCGGTTGTCGCCGCGCGCGTCCGTCAGGTGCTCCGGGCGGAGGCCCAGCAGGACCTCCTTGCCGGCGTGCGGGGCGTAGCGGTTGGTGCGCTCGGCCGGCACCGGCAGCACGATCCCGTCGGGCAGGTTGAGGCGCAGCGCGCCGGCGCCGTTCTCCAGCCGCGCGGGCAGGAAGTTCATGGCGGGGCTGCCGATGAAGCCGGCGACGAAGCGGGTGGCGGGGTGGTGGTACAGCTCCTGCGGCGGGCCGACCTGCTCGATGTTGCCGCCGTTCATCACCACCACGCGGTCGGCGAGGGTCATCGCTTCCACCTGGTCGTGGGTGACGTAGACGGTGGTGGTGCGGACGGTCTGGTGGACCTTCTTGATCTCCGTCCGCATCTGCACGCGCAGCTTGGCGTCCAAGTTGGAGAGCGGCTCGTCGAACAGGAACACCTTGGGGTCGCGCACGATGGCGCGGCCCATGGCCACGCGCTGCCGCTGCCCGCCGGAGAGCGCCTTGGGCTTGCGCGCCAGCAACTCGCCGATGTCGAGGATGCGGGCGGCGTTCTCCACCCGGCGGCGGATCTCGCCCTTGTCGAACTTCCGCAGCATCAGCCCGAAAGCCATGTTGTCGTAGACCGACATGTGCGGGTAGAGCGCGTAGTTCTGGAACACCATGGCGATGTCGCGGTCGCGCGGCGGGATGTCGTTCACCACCGCACCGCCGATGGAGACCTCGCCGGACGATATCTCCTCCAGCCCCGCGATCATCCGCAGCGTGGTGGACTTGCCGCAGCCGGAAGGGCCGACGAGCACGACGAACTCGTGGTCGGCGATGTCGAGGTCGATGCCCTTCACCGCCTGCACGCCGCCCTCGTACTCCTTGACGATCTTCCGCAGCGATACCTGTGCCATGCCTTCAGCCCTTGGTCGCGCCGGCGGTCAGCCCGGCGATGTAGTAGTCCATCAGCAGCGCGTAGATCACCACGGGCGGCAGCGCCGCCAGCAGCGAGCCGGCCATGATCTGCCCCCAGGCGAAGGTGTCCGCCCGCACGAGCTGCGAGACGACGCCGATGGTCAGCGGCATCGCCTCCGGCGTGGTGACGAAGGCCGTGGGGTAGACGAAGGCCGCCCAGGACACGGTGAAGGCGAAGATCGTGGCCGCGATGATGCCGGGCATCGCCACGGGGATGAAGATGCGGGTGAGCATCTGCATCCAGTTGGCGCCGTCGATCAGCGCCGCCTCGTCCAGCTCCTTGGGGATGGAGGCGAAGTAGCCGA
>CADCTL010000036.1 GCA_902805625.1 uncultured Acetobacteraceae bacterium | reverse complement strand
AGCGCCCCGGCGGCGCTGGGGTTGAGCAGGTTGTACGGCACCTGCGCGGCCGCGAACGCGCCCGCGCCCGCGCCCAGCACGTGGCGCAGCGCCGCCGCGTCGCCCAGGGCGGTGATGCCGAACCAGCGCGCCTTGCCCTGGTCGCGCAGCTGATCGAGCGCGGGAATCATTTCGGCGAGGATGGTTTCCGGCGAGAAGGCGGGCGCCTGCCCCGCCCGCGTGATCGGGTTGTGCAACTGGAACAGATCGACGCTGTCGCGGCCGAGCCGGCGCAGGCTCGCTTCCAGCGAGGCGGCGATCGCATCCCCGACGGCGCCGCGCCCTTCCGGCTTGATGCGGACCTTAGTGCTCACCGTCGCGTCGGCCCGCAACGCGCGGAGCGCGCGGCCCAGGTTGCGCTCGGACTCGCCGTCGCCGTAGATCGCGGCCGTGTCGAAATAGGTGATGCCGGCATCGATCGCGCGGCCGATCGCCTGGTCTTGTTCCGCCGCCGAGCCGCGCACCATCAGCCCGCCGACGGCGCCGCACCCGTAGCCGAGCACGGAAACGGTGAGACCCGTCCGCCCGAGACGACGCTGTTCCATGGCGAGTCCTCCTCCGCGCTGTTCGCGCGCCGGCACCGTCGCCGCTCGGCGGACCGACGGCAAGCGCACGGGCCGCGACGGTATTTGGCGCCGGCACGGGCGCTCCGGCGGCGGCACCGGTCGGTGGCGCCGGTGGCAGGGAAGCCGTCAGGGCGGCGCTGCCGCCCGCTCGTCGTCGCCAATCAGGTGAAGCGGCCGCAGCCCTTCCAGGGCCCGCCGGCAGTTCGTGACGGCGCGGCGCAGCGCGACCTCGCGCCAGACGCCGACGGAGGCCGAGTTGTGCGGCGACCCGATCACGTTCGGCAGTTCCAAAAAGGGATGGTCCATGCGGAACTCGCCGTGGCGGACCGGCTCGACCCACCAAGCGTCGAGGCAGGCGGTGAAGCCCGGCGTCGCCCGCAGGTGCTCGTACAGCGCCCGCTCGTCCAGGATCTCGCCCCGCGCCAAATTCACGAGGATCGCGTCGGTTTTCATCAGCGTCAGCTCGCGCGCGCCGATGAGGTTCCGCGTCGCGCGGGTCAGCGGCAGGCTGACCACGAGCACGTCCGCGGCGGCGAGCAGCTCATCGAGGCGGTCGGGCGTGCCGAGCCAATCGACGGGCGCATCGGTCGAAACGCTCCGTCTGATCGCGTGGACGCGCATCCCGAGGCAGCGCATGAGCCGCGCGGTGGCGACCCCGATGCCGCCGAACCCCAAGATGCCGCAGATCCCGCCCGCCAGCATGCGGTTCCGCTTGAACTGGTTGAACTCGCCCCGCGCGAGGGCGGCGTGCTCGGGGAGAAGGCGCTTCGCGGCGGCGAGTGCCATCGCCGCGGCGTGCTCCGCCATCGGTTCGGCGTACGCGCCGCCGTTTCCGGCGACGGGCACGGCGACCGGCAGGTCGCGGAGCGGGATGAAGTCCACCCCGGCCGACATGAACTGCACGAGCCGCGCGCCTCCGATCAGGGCGGGTTCGTCGCCCCGCAGCTCCTTGCCGGTGTTCCGCGCGAGCACGGCGGTCGCGTTCCGCAGCGCGTCGCGGCGGGAGACGCCGTCCAATCGCGGCAGGTACACGGCCTCGGCGCCCCCGCCGAGTTCGGCCGCGACGGCGGACCGCCCTGCTTCGTCCAGGTCGAACGTCACGACCAGCAAGGGAAGTCCCATCTCAGCTCCTTCGATGGCGAGGACCGCTCGCGCAGATGGCCGCGATCTCCCGGACCGGAAGGGAGCGCGGTCCGGCGGCGCGCCTGGTCGAGCCGCGGCTTGTCGCAGGCGGGACGGGCCGGCAAGCTTCGGGCATGGAACGGACATCGGACGTCGCCCGCCTGCGGCGCCTCATCGAGGCGTCCACCCGCGTCGTGGTGTTCACCGGCGCCGGGATCAGCACGGAGTCCGGCATACCCGACTTCCGCAGCCCGACCGGCATGTGGGCGCGCACCAAACCCATCCTCTTCCAGGACTACCTCGCTTCGGCGGACATGCGGCGGGAGGCCTGGCGCCGCAAGTTCGACGGCGAGCCGGTCATGCGGGCGGCCGAGCCGAACCGCGGGCACCGGGCGGTGGCGCGGCTGGTGCGCGAGGGCAAAGCCTCGGCGGTCATCACCCAAAACATCGACGGCCTGCACCAAGCCTCCGGCATCCCCGAGGCCCAGGTCGTCGAGCTGCACGGCAATGCCACCTACGCGCACTGCCTGCGGTGCGGCGCGCGGTACGAGATCGACGCGCTGCGGGAAACCTTCGAGCGCGACGGCGAGGTCCACCCCTGCCCGGCCTGCGGCGGGCTCATCAAGACGGCGACGGTCAGCTTCGGCCAGCCGATGCCGCAGGCGGCGATGCTGCGGGCCGAGGCCGAAACGCTGGCCGCCGACCTCTGCATCGTCCTGGGCTCGTCGCTCGTCGTCTATCCGGCCGCCGGCTTCCCGGAGGCCGCCAAGCGCAACGGCGCGCGGCTGGCGATCGTGAACAACGAGGAAACCGGGCTCGACCGCCTCGCAGACCTCGTCGTCCATCGCGGCATCGGCGACGTCATGGGCGACGCTGTGGGCGTCAACTAGGGTCTGTTGACGGTCATCGAGACGCGATGACGGCGGCGGCGAGGTGGATGGCGGCGGCGTAGCTGGTGTCGGTCTTGTCGTAGCGGGTGGCGACGGCGCGGAACTCCTTCAGCTTGGCGAAGGTGTTCTCGATCAGGTGCCGCCAGCCGTACATGGCGCGGTCGAAGTCGAAGCGGCCTTTGCGGGTTGCCCTGGGCGGGATCACCGCCGCGGCGCCGCGGGCGTCGAGCTCCGCCCTGATCCAGTCCACGTCGAACGCCTTGTCGCCGAGCAGGGCGCCGAAGGCCACGCCCTCGATCAACGGCGGCACGCCGACGGTGTCGTGCCGCTGGCCGGACAGCAGCACGAAGCGCACCAAGTTGCCGAGCGCGTCGGCGAGGGCGACGACCTTGGTGGTCAGGCCGCCGCGCGAGCGTCCGATGGCCTGGGCTTGGGTCCCCCCCTTGCGCCGCTCGCCTTGTGGTGGGCGGTGACGATGGTGCCGTCGACCAGGGCGTATTCGAAGTCCGGCTCGCCGGACAGGCAGGCGAAGACGCGCTCGAACACGCCGCCCTTCGCCCAGCGGCGGAAGCGCTGGAAGACGCTGTTCCACTTGCCGAAAGCGCCGGGCAGATCGCGCCAGGGCACGCCCGTGCGCACCCGCCACAGCACCGCTTCCAGGAACAGCCGGTTGTCTCTCCCCGTGGCGCC
>CADCTL010000035.1 GCA_902805625.1 uncultured Acetobacteraceae bacterium | reverse complement strand
TGGTCGACCGGCGACCGGCTGCACCGGGACTTGGCTCTCGCCGCCCTGCGCAAAGCCCTCGCCCTGCGCCGCCCGGGCGCCGGGCTGATCCACCATTCGGACCGCGGCAGCCAGCCCGGGTTCAACTGGTCGTCGCAACGCCAGCCTGAACCGCTCGCAGCAGCTCGTCAAAGGCCTCCGCGGGCGTTTTCCAGCCAAGCGTTTTGCGCGGCCGGGTGTTCAGCGCCGTAGCCACGGCCGCGAGGTTGTCCACGCCGTGCACGCTCAGGTCGGTCCCCTTCGGGAAGTACTGCCGCAGCAATCCGTTGGTGTTCTCGTTCGTGCCGCGCTGCCACGGGCTGTGCGGATCGCAGAAGTAGACCGCCACGCCAGCGTCGATCCGCAGCTGTGCGTGCCCCGTCATCTCCGCTCCCTGGTCCCAGGTCAGCGACCGTTTGAGCGTCTCCGGCAAGGCGGTGACCGTGCGGACGATGGCGTCGCGCACCGCATCGGCGCCGTGCCCGGCGAGCGCCGGCCCGTTCTTCTCGCGTGCCCCGGTGCCGTGACCCGCCATGCGCGGCAGATGCAGCAGCATCGTGAACCGCGTCGTCCGCTCCACGAGCGTGCCGATCGCCGAGCTGCCCAGGCCGAGGATGAGATCCCCCTCCCAGTGCCCCGGCACCGCCCGGTCGTCCGCTTCCGCCGGACGTTGGCTGATCAACAGCTCAGGCGCGACATGGGATTTGCCCCGTCCGCGGCTGCGCGCCCGCGGCACCCGCAGCGCCCGCCCGGTGCGCAGGCAGGCGGTCAACTCGCGCCGCAGCGCGCCACGGCCCTGCACGTAGAGCGCCTGGTAGATGGCCTCGTGGCTGATCCGCATCGTCTCATCGCCGGGGAAGTCGAGCCGCAGCCGCCGGGAGATCTGTTGTGGGCTCCACGCCCTCGCCCAACGCCGATGCTGCCGCCGACCGTGGCGGCGGCCCTTCCAGGCCACCGCCGGCCCGGCGACCGCCGCCCCGCCCGGGGCGACGACGGCGCCGGCCAGCCGCTCCTGCACATACGTCCGCAGCGCCGGGTTCACCGCCAGCTTCGCCGGCTTCGGACGCCGCGCCGCCCGCTCGGCATGCCACTGGGCCGTGGTGGCACGATACTCCAGGCCGCCGCCGCGCGTCGCGGCGTTTCGCCGCAGCTCGCGCGAGATCGTCGACGCCGCCCGCCCCAGCCGGCGGGCGATTTCCCGCACTCCTCCGCCCTGCGCCCGCCAAAGCGCGATCTCCTCGCGTTCCGCGAACGACAGGTACCGCCCGGACGGCGGCTTCGACGACCGCCCCAGCGCCGATGGCGGCATGCCGCCCGCCTCCCGGAACCACCGCGTCCCGACCACCGGCGACACCCCAGCTTCGACCGCCGCATCCTCGCTCGACAGGCCCGCCGCGATCGATGCCCAGAACCGCCGCCGGTCCTCACCCCGTGCTACGCCCGGCCGGCCAGGCGAGCGGGTCACGGCCCGCAGTGCCCGATCCGACCGCCGCTTCCGAGTGCCCATCGCAACGCCCTCCTGCGAGCTGTTGCGACGACCACCTGAATCCACCCAGTACTGCTCGACCGACTACCAGGCCGAACTCCGGAAGCACGGCATCCTGATCTCGATGTCCGGCAGGGGGAACTGCTTCGACAACTCCATGGTGGAGACGTTCTTCAAGACGCTGAAGTGCGAGCTCGTGTGGCGCACCGCCTTCGAAACGCGCCAGGAGGCCGAACGGGCCATCGGCCGCTATATCGACGGGTTCTACAACCCCGTCAGGCGCCACTCCGCCCTCGACTTCACAAGCCCGAACCGGTTCGAAAAATTGGCGGCCGACTGACCCGATGCCTCTCCACTAAACCGAAGCAAGTCCAACGTTGACCGCGGCGAGCACGGAGCCATCCTCGCCCCGTCGCGGGGTGCCCAACCCCGGCGGACGAGAGGGGTGCACGGGCGATGCTGCGCGAGGCCTGGGCGCTGGCCAGGAACACCGTCGAGGGTTTCGTCGCCGACGAGGCGATGACCCGCGGCGCGGCGATCGCCTGCTACGCCATGTTCTCGCTCGCGCCGCTGCTGGTCGTCGCGGTTGCGATCGCCGGCCTGGCCTTCGGCGAGGAAGCGGTGCGGAGCGCCGTCGCCGAGTAGCTGCGCGCCCTGGTCGGGCGCGAGGGCGCCGAAGCGGTGCAGGCGATGGAGCGCGGCGTCGGTGAGGGGGGCACCCAGAGCTCCACCGGTGTTCCCGCGCTGGCAAGCGTCGCGGTGCTGCTGGTGACCGCGAGCGGCGTCTTCGCCGAGCTACAGGGCGCGCTCAACGTGATCTGGAAGGCGGAGCCGAAGGCGGTCACGCTGTCTTACCTGCTGCGGGCGAGGGCGCTGAGCATCGGCCTAGTGGCGGCCACCGGCTTCCTGCTGCTGGTCTCGTTGCTGGCCAGCGCCGCGCTGGCCGCGCTCTGGACCTGGGTGGGGGGCATGCTGCCGGCCGCGGTGGCGCTGCTCGGGACGGCGGGCTTCCTGGTCTCCTTCGCGCTGACCGCGGCGCTGTTCGCGGCGATCTACAAGGTGCTGCCCGACCGCCGGCTGGAGTGGCGGGACGTGGTCGTGGGCGCGCTGGGCACAACGGTGCTGTTCACCGCCGGCAAGGCGCTCATAGGCTGGTACATCGGAGGCAGCGGCATGGCCAAGAGTTACGGCGCGGCCGGGGCGCTCGTGGTGGTGCTGTTGTGGGTCTACTACTCGGCGCAGGTCTTCCTGCTCGGCGCGGAGTTCACCCGCGCCTGGGCCGGGCTGGAGGGCAGCAAGCAGGACGCGCCGGTCGGCCCGCGGGCCGAGGCGTCCGCCGGACGGGGCGCGGAGAGGGCGGCGGGCCCACAGGGCTGAGGCGCGCCTTGCGGCACTTCATCCCGTATCTCAGGGACCTGCAGGTCCAGCCAGCGGTAAACAGGTTTCCGGCCCGGCACCCGTGATGGCAGGAGCGAGGGACATGCCTGACGAGACCTCCCAGCCCTCGCGGCTCGCCGTGCTGATCGACGCGGACAACGCGCGGCCCTCGGTGGTCGAGGGTCTGCTCGCCGAGGTTGCGAAGTACGGTGTGGCCGGGGTCAGGCGCGCCTACGGCGATTGGACGACGCCGAACCTTTCGGGCTGGAAAGCGGCGCTGCTGGACCACTCGATCCAGCCGGTTCAGCAGTTCCGCTACACCGTCGGCAAGAACGCCACCGACAGCGCGATGATCATCGACGCCATGGACCTGCTGCACTCGCGCCGGCTGGACGGGTTCTGCATCGTGTCGAGCGACAGCGACTTCA
>CADCTL010000034.1:24611-24900 GCA_902805625.1 uncultured Acetobacteraceae bacterium | reverse complement strand
ACCTTGGCGTTGATGTCGGCGGCGAGGTCGGCGATGGCGTCCACCGAGTCGTCGGTGAACTCGATCGCCATGCCTTCCGTGCCGAGCAGGGCCACGTACTGCTTGATGAGCGAGTGCTCCGGCTCCGTCAGGATGCGGCGGAAGTCGTCGCGGGTCAGCGCGGCGAGTTCCACGCGCAGCGGCAGGCGGCCTTGCAGCTCCGGCAGCAGGTCGGAGGGCTTGGCGAGGTGGAAGGCGCCGGAGGCGATGAACAGGATGTGGTCGGTCTTCACCGGCCCCTGCTTCGTGG
>CADCTL010000034.1:0-24601 GCA_902805625.1 uncultured Acetobacteraceae bacterium | reverse complement strand
CCTCGCCGGTGCGGGCGCAGATCTTGTCGATCTCGTCGAGGAAGACGATGCCGTTGTTCTCGACGTTGGCCACCGCGTCGCGGGTCAGCGCCTCCTGGTCGAGCAGCTTGTCGGCCTCGTCCCGGATGAGCGCTTGGCGCGCGTCGGCCACCGTCATCTTGCGCGGCTTGGTGCGGCCGCCGAACATCTTGCCGAACATCTCCTGCATGTTCTGCATCTGGATGCCCTGGGCGCCCGGCAGGTCGATCATGCCGATGGGCATGCCGTTGCCCTGGTCGGCGATCTGCACCTCGATTTCGCGCGTCTCGATGCTGCCCTCGCGCAGCATTCGGCGGAATTTCATGCGCGTTTCGCCGCTGGCGCCCTCGCCGACGAGGGCCGTGACCAGCCGCTCCTCGGCGGCCAACTCGGCCTTGGCCTGGACCTCCTTGCGGGCGTTGTCGCGGGTCTGGGTGATGGAGACCTCCACCAGATCGCGGACGATGCTCTCCACGTCGCGGCCGACGTAGCCGACCTCGGTGAACTTGGTCGCCTCCACCTTCAGGAAGGGCGCATTGGCGAGGCGGGCCAGGCGGCGGGCGATCTCCGTCTTGCCGCAGCCGGTGGGGCCTATCATCAGGATGTTCTTCGGCACCACCTCCTCGCGCAGCCCTTCGGGGAGCTGCTGGCGGCGCCAGCGGTTGCGGAGCGCGATGGCGACGGCGCGCTTGGCGTCGTTCTGGCCGACGATGAAGCGGTCGAGTTCCGAGACGATCTCGCGCGGGCTGAGGTTCACGGCTTCGGTTGGCACTGGATGGGGGCCTTCAGGTGTCCAGCGTTTCGATGACGACGCTGTTGTTGGTGTAGACGCAGATCTCGCCGGCGATCTTCATGGCGCGGCGGCAGACCTCGTCGGCGGGGATGCCCTCCACCGTGGCGAGGGCGCGCGCGGCGGCCAGCGCGTAGTTGCCGCCGGAGCCGATGCCGATCACGCCGTCCTCCGGCTCCAGCACGTCGCCCTGGCCGGTGACGAGGAGGGAGCGGTTGCGGTCGGCGACGGCGAGCAGCGCCTCCAGGCGGCGGAGATAGCGGTCGGTGCGCCAGTCCTTGGCGAGCTCGACGCAGGCGCGTTCGAGCTGGTCGGGGAAGCGTTCCAGCTTGGCTTCAAGCCGTTCGAGCAGGGTGAAGGCGTCGGCGGTGGCGCCGGCGAAGCCCGCGAGCACGCGGCCCTGCGCGATGCGCCGGACCTTGCGGGCGTTGCCTTTCACCACCGTTTGCCCGAGCGAGACCTGCCCGTCGCCGGCCATGGCGACCTGCGGGCCCTTGCGGACGCAGAGGATGGTGGTGCCGTGCCAGCCGAGGGGGTCATGGGGTGTGGTGGGAGTCATGATCCGCGCAGATGGGATGTGCGCGGGGGGCGTACAACCGGTGGCGGTCAGGGGGCGGAGAGCGCGTGCATGATCGCGTTGGTGTTAGGCAGGATCGACCGAGCGCCTGCCTCCTCGCGCCCGCCGCGGCGGGCGCGAGGAGAGGAGGACCCCCCCTTGGTGGCAAGGCATAGGCGCAACGTCGGGCGGTGCCCGCCCCGGGCCGGGACGGCCGTCGCCCGCCGGTTCACCGCGCTAGCGAGGCCCCGAAGATCTCCGCCACTCGCGCCTCCACCTGCGGCTGGAGGGTGCGCGCGGCCTGCGCGTCGGCCGCCGCGCCCGTCGCGTCGCCCAGGCGCGCGCGCAGCAGGGCGCGCAGTTGGACTGTGGCGGCGTTGCGCGGGTCGCGCCGGAGGGCTTCGCCGATGTCGTCGCTCGCGCCGGGAAGGTCGCGGGTCAGCAGCCGAAGCCCGCCGCGCGCCGCGTGCGGCCACGCCGTTTCGGGCAGGGCCGCCGCGATGCCGGCGTCGCAGTCCTCGGCGGCGCGGCCGTCGTTGAGGCGGAAGCGCGCGATGCAGCGGTTGCCGAGCGTCGCAGCGGCGTAGGGGTCCGCGTGCAGCACCCGGTCGAAGTCGGCGCGGGCGCCGAGCAGGTTGCCGGTGGCGAGGCGCACGAGGCCGCGGCCTTCCAGCGCGTCCGTGCGCGAGGGCGCGAGGGCGATGCTGCGGTTGTAGTCGGCCAGCGCGCCCTTGAGGTCGCGCGTCTCGAAGCGTGCCTGGCCGCGGTGGACCAGGACCTGGGTGGCCCGGGGCGTCCAGCGCAGCGCGGCGGTGTAGTCGGCGATGGCGCCGATCAGGTCGCCCTGCTCGGCGCGGATCAGGCCGCGGGTGTCGTAGGCTTGGCCCGCGCGGGGCTCCAGGTGGATGACCTGGCTCCAGTCCTCCAGCGCGCCGGCGTTGTCGCCCTGCTGCCGCCGCAGGAAGCCTCGGCTGGCGTAGCCCTGCGGGCCTTGGGGGTCGAGCTGGATGGCGCGCTCGTAGCTGGCGAGGGCGACCGCCGGGTTGGCGGGGGTGTGGCGGGCTTGGCCGAGGTTGATGAAGGCCGAAGCGAGGTCCTTGCCCTTCTGGTCGCCGTGGCGGATGAGCCAGGTGCAGCCCTCGACGCGGTGCGCCGTGGTGGCGCCGTCGGCGCCGACGCACCAAGCCCACGCCTCGTCGTAGACCGAACGCGCGACCGCCGGGCCGGCGGCGGGGGCTACCATGGACGCACCCAGAGCAACCGCCAGAACCTTCCTCATGCCCATCCACCCAATTTATTGCGATGACGGACACTACTCGGCGATATTTTTCGTTTCAAGAACGATTTGTTGTATACGCACAGGCCGTCACCCGCCCTGGTTGCCCGGCGGCTTGCCCGGGCCTAGAGAGGCCGCCATGCAGGGTCATCAGCGCCCCCTCCCGCCGCGGCGCGCCGAAGTCGCCCGGGAAACCGCGGAAACCGCGATCCGCGCCGCGCTGGATCTGGACGGCGCCGGGACGGCCGACGTGGCGACCGGCATCGGCTTCCTCGACCACATGCTGACGGCGCTCGCCCGCCACGCGCTGTTCGACCTGACGCTGGCCGCCAAGGGCGACCTGCACATCGATTTCCACCACACCACGGAGGACACGGGCATCGTGCTCGGCCAAGCGCTCCGCCAAGCGCTCGGCGACAAGCGGGGCATCCGCCGCTACGGCCACGCCCTGCTGCCGATGGACGAGGCGCTGGCGGAGGCGGCGGTGGACATTTCCGGGCGGCCGTTCCTGGCGTGGTCGGTGCCCTTCGGACCGCCAAAGATCGGCGAGATGGACACCGAGCTGTTCGAAGAGTTCTTCCACGCCTTCGCCTTCAACGCCGGCATTACCCTCCACGTCGCCTTGAAGGCCGGGACCAACGCGCACCATGTGGCCGAGGCCTGCTTCAAGGCGGTGGCGCGGGCGCTCCGCGCGGCCACCGAGCCGGACCCGCGCGCGCCGAACGCGGTGCCCTCGACCAAGGGGATGCTGGAGGCCTGATGCGCGTTTGGACTGTCCACGTGCCGCTTTCCACGCAAGCCGGCCGGCGGTCGCGCCGCGCGCCCGTCCTGGTGCGCGAGGGGTTCTCCTGGGGCGCGTTCCTGTTCGGGCCGTTCTGGTTGTTGGCGCATCGGCTCTGGCTGGCGGCCCTGCTCTGGCTCGCCGCCTTGCCGGCGGTGGTGTTGCTGGCCCCGGCCGGCGCCGCCGCGGTCCTGCCCGTGCTGTTGCAGTTCCTCCTCGGCTGCCAAGCGCGCGACCTCCTGCGCCGCGCGCTCGCCCGGCGAGGCTACGCGGAGGCGCATGTGGTCGTGGAGCGCGACGGGGAGCGGGCGCTGGCGCGGCTGATCGCGGAGCGACCGGAGCTCGCCTCGGCTTGGGGGCGGGCCGCCCTGGCATGAGTGTGCCCGACGGCCGGAACGCCGAAAGGCGCGGAGGTCTGAGTCGGCCGCACCAGAACTTGGGCGACGTCCGGCGCGTGGCCGTCGTGGACCCAGGCTCAGGCAACCTCGCCTCCGTCCTGCGGGCGTTGGAGCGCGCTTCGGCGCTGGCGGGAACGCCGGTCGAGGCCGCCGTCACCCGCGACCCGACCGCCGTGGCTCGGGCGGACCGCATCGTCCTCCCCGGCCAGGGCGCCTTCGCGGCCTGCATGCGGGGCCTCGGCGCGCTGCCCGGCATGGTGGAAACGCTGGAGGAGCGGGTGCGCGGCCGCGGCGTGCCGCTGCTCGGCATCTGCGTCGGGATGCAGATCTTGGCCGAGCGGGGCCTGGAGCACGGCGAAACGCCGGGCCTCGGCTGGATCCGGGGCGAGATCGCGCCCTTGGCCCCGCGCCCGGGCGCGGACGGCGCGCCCCTTCCCTTGCCGCAGATGGGCTGGAACACGCTGGAGGCCGCGACCGCCGGCCCGCATCCCCTGTTGGAGGGCGTCGCCGGACAGGTCGCGCACGCCTACTTCGTCCACTCCTACGCGCTGCGGGCGGGCGACCCGGACGAGGTGGCGGCCACCACCGACTACGGCGGCCCCGTGGTCGCCATGGTGGCGCGCGGCAACGTCGCCGGCACGCAGTTCCACGTCGAGAAGAGCGCGGCCGTTGGCCTCCGCATCCTGGCGAACTTCCTGCGGTGGGAGCCGTGAGCGGAGGGCTGGGCGGCGGGCTCTCGGTGGAGCGGGTGGAGGAACTGCCCGACCACGAGATGGCGGAGCTGTGCGAGGCGACGGACGCCGCCATCATCGAGGGCGGCGGTTTCGGCTGGGTTGAGCCGCAGGGCCGCGCCGCCCTGGAGCGGCACTTCCGCGGCGCCCTGCTGGTGCCGGAGCGGGAGCTGCTCGTCGCGCGCCTCGACGGGCATGTGGTGGGCAGCGTCCAGCTCGTCCGCCCGCCCCGCAACAACGAGGCGCAGGCCTTCGGCGCCACGCTCACCCACGCCTACATCGCGCCCTACGCCCGCGGCCACGGCCTGGCGCGGCTGATGATCGGGCGGGTGGAGGAGCGCGCCGCCGCCCTCGGCCACCGCGTGCTGAACCTCGACGTGCGCGAAACGCAGCAAACCGCCATCCTGCTGTTCGAGACGATGGGCTACGTCCGCTGGGGCACGCACCCGGCCTACGCGCGGGTGCGCGGCCAGACCGTCGCGGGCCATTACTACTACAAGCTGCTGGAACCGCCCGGCCGCGGGCGCAGCACGGAGCGGTTGATGGGCCGGGGGGAGAACGGATGAGATGGGCCTGCGCCTCTACCCCGCGATAGACCTGAAGGGCGGGCAGGTGGTGCGCCTCCGCCGCGGCGACATGTCGCAGGCCACCGTGTATTCCGGCCGTCCCGGCGACCAAGCGCGCACCTTCGCCGCCCAGGGCTTCGGCTGGCTGCACGTGGTGGACCTGGACGGCGCCTTCGCCGGCCGCCCGGCCAACGCCGCCGCCGTCGAGTCCATCCTCGCCGCCGCGCCGGGCGTGCCCGTGCAGCTCGGCGGCGGCATCCGCGACATGCGGACATTGGACGCTTGGCTGGCGCGCGGCGTGCAGCGGGCGATCCTCGGCTCGGCGGCGCTGAAGAACCCGGACTTCACGCGCGCCGCCTGCGCCAAGCACCCGGACCGCGTGGCGGTCGGCATAGACGCGCGCCAGGGCATGGTGGCGACGGAAGGCTGGTCGGAGGCGTCCACCATGACGGCGGTGGACCTCGCTCGCCGCTTCGAGGACGCCGGGGCGGCGGCCGTCATCTACACGGACATCGACCGCGACGGGATGCTGCGCGGCGTGAACCTGGAAGCGACGCTGGCGCTGGCGCGCGCCGTCACCTTGCCGGTGATCGCCTCGGGCGGTGTGGCTTCGCTGGACGACTTGGCGGCGCTGGCGGCGGTGGCTTCGGAGGGGATCGAGGGCGTCGTCATCGGCCGCGCGCTCTACGACGGACGCCTCGACGCGGCGGAGGCGCTGGCGCTGGTGGCGGACCGGTAGGGGCGGACTCGACCTAGGCGTGGGCGCCGCGGCGCCTTGCTTTCTGCCCCTGAGCCGACGTCGGCGGTGATCCTCTAGGGCGCGCGCCACGGCGCCGTGGCACGGGCGTCGGGAAAGGCGCCGCTTGCCGGGCGAACCGCGCCCGAGGGGAGGGCTCGCGTGTGATCTGGCCCACACCATCCGAGCCCCGATGATGATACCCGAATCACGGAGCCGCCGCCGGACAAGCGCCGGACGCGATGGCTCGCCTAGGTCGGTCCCCGCCGGGTCCGGCGCCGATCGACCACAACAACACACGGGAGGAAACCATGAGCGCCACCCTCGAAGCGCCCGACTTCGCCGCCATCAAGCAGCGGCAGCGGGCGACCTGGGCCGCCGGCGACTACGCCGTCGTCGGCACGACGTTGCAGATAGTGGGCGAGCGGCTCTGCGAGGCGATCGACCTCCGCGCCGGCGAGCGCGTGCTCGACGTCGCCGCCGGCAACGGCAACGCCACGCTCGCGGCGGCCCGCCGCTTCGCGGACGTGACCTCGACGGACTACGTGGACGCCCTGCTCGACCGCGGCCGGGAGCGCGCCGCCGCCGAGCGCCTCGCCGTTTCCTTCCGGCAGGCCGACGCCGAGGCCCTGCCGTTCCCCGACGGGGATTTCGACGTCGCGGTCTCGACCTTCGGCGTCATGTTCACGCCGAACCAGGAGAAGGCGGCCGCCGAACTCGCGCGCGTGGTCCGCAAGGGCGGCCGCGTCGGCCTCGCCAACTGGACGCCGGACGGCTTCACCGGCCAGCTCTTCAAGACCATCGGCAAGCACGTACCGCCGCCGGCCGGCGTCAAATCGCCCGCGCTCTGGGGCACGGACGCGCGCCTCGGCGAGCTGTTTCCCGGCCATAAGGTGAAAGCGTCGAAGCAGGTCTTCAACTTCCGCTACAAATCGCCCAACCACCTGCTGGAGGTATTCAAGACCTATTATGGCCCGGTGAACCGCGCCTTCGCGGCTCTCGACGCGGGGAAGCAGGCCGCCTTGGAGGCCGACCTCGTCGAACTGCTCGCGCGAATGAACCGCGGCGGCTCGGACACGCTGATCGTGCCGAGCGAGTACCTCGAAGTGGTGGTGACGAAGGCGTAGGCGCGCCGTCGAACACGGAGCGGGCGACCCTCGCGGTGGAACCGTGAGGGCTGCCGGTCCAAGGGCGGTCCGGGACGCGGCCGAGCCGGAGCGCTGGCGCCGGCGGCGGCCCGACAAGCACGGCTTTCATCCGCTTGACCCGATGATGCCGCGGGGCCATGGCACCCCGCCCGGCGCCGTTCCGGGCGCGTGTCCCTGAGGTGGTGCGGTGCTGGCCCTTCGCGTGATCCCCTGCCTCGACGTGAAGGACGGCCGCGTGGTGAAGGGCGTGAACTTCGTCTCGCTCCGCGACGCCGGCGACCCGGTGGAGCAGGCGCGCCTCTACGGGCAAGAAGGGGCGGACGAACTGGCCTTCCTCGACATCGCCGCATCCCACGAGAACCGCGACACCATCCTCGACGTCGTGGCCCGCACGGCGGCGGAGCTGTTCATCCCGCTGACCGTGGGCGGAGGCGTGCGGAGCATAGACGACGTGCGCCGGCTGCTGCTGGCCGGCGCGGACAAGGCCAGCATCAACAGCGCCGCCGTGGCCGAGCCCGAGCTGGTGTCCCGCGCCGCGGAGGCCTTCGGCAGCCAGTGCATCGTGGTGGCGGTGGACGCGCGCGCGGCGGGCCCCGGCCGGTGGGAGGTGTTCACCCACGGCGGCCGCCGCTCGACCGGACTCGACGCCGTGGAATGGGCGCGGCGGATGGCGCGGGCGGGGGCGGGCGAGATCCTGCTGACCTCCATGGACCGCGACGGCACCAAATCCGGCTTCGACACGGCCTTGTTGCGGGCGGTCCGGGACGCGACGGGGGTGCCGATCATCGCGTCCGGGGGCGTCGGCGAGGCCGCGCACTTCGTGGAAGGCGCGCGCGCCGGCGCCACCGGGCTGCTGGCCGCGAGCGTGTTCCACTACGGCGAGCTGCGCGTCGCGGACGCCAAGGCGGCGCTGGCGGCGGCAGGGCTGCCGGTGCGCCCGATGGCGGCGGCGGGGGCCGCCTGAGGGTGGCCAAGGACGTCAAACCCAAGCCGGGCAAGCCCAAGAAGAAGGAAACGAAGCGCCGCGCGACCGCCGGCCGCACGCCCAAGCCGCCGAAGTCGGTGCGGCTCGCGGAGGGCCGCGTGCTGCGCCCGCTGGAGGTGGACACCGCGACGGGCACCGACGCGCTGGTGCTGGACCGGCTTTGGCGGACCATCGAGAGCCGCCGCTTGGCCGGCGACACCCGGAACTCGCACTCCGCCCGGCTGTTGGCGCGCGGCACCGCCAAGGTGGCGCAGAAGCTCGGCGAGGAGGCGGTGGAGTGCGTCATCGAAGCGGCGCAGGGGCACCGCCCGGAGATCGTCCTCGAATCGGCCGACGTCCTGTATCATCTGCTGGTGGTCTGGGTGGACGCGGGCATCCGGCCGGACGAGGTCTGGGCCGAGCTGCGCCGGCGCGAGGGCATCAGCGGCATCGCCGAGAAGGCCGCCCGGCCCCGCGCCATCCGCCGCGTCGCGCGCACCGGCAAGCTGCCCTGACGGCGACCGCGAGCAGAAGAGGAGAGCGCCGCGCCCATGTCCGTTTCCGGCAAGCCGCCTTACGACCCCCAAAACATCTTCGCCCGCATCCTGCGCGGCGAAATCCCCTGCAAGCGCGTGCACGAGGACGCCTACGCGCTGGCCTTCCACGACATCGCCCCGCAGGCCCCGGTGCATGTGCTGGTGGTGCCCAAGGGCCAGTGGTGCAGCGCCGCGGACTTCCACGCCGGCGCCCCGGCGGAGGAGATCGCGGGCTTCTGGCGCGCCGTGGCGCTGGTGGCGCGGGAACTCGGCCTGGAGGAGAACGGCCACCGCATCCTGTCCAACATGGGGCCGGACGCCGGGCAGGAGGTGGGGCACTTCCACGTCCACATCTTCGGCGGCCGGCGCCTGGGGCGGATGGTGCCGGGGGCCTCGGCCTGAAGAGGACCGCTTGAAGCCGGGCGCGCGCGCGGCGACATTCGGGGCATGTCCATGACACCGCAGGAGGAGGCGCGCGCCGCGCTCTCGGCCAACGGGCTGCTGCCGGACGCCGAGCTGGACCTCGCGGCCGCCGCCCTCCAGTTCGCGCGCATCGACGCGCCGGACGCCGATTGGCGCTCGGCCGCCGCCGCCCTGTCCGAACTGGCGAGGGACGCCGTGGCGGCCGCCGCGGCCGACCCGGAGGCGGACGCGGGCGACCCGGAGCGTCGGCGCCGCGTGCTGGCGGAACTGCTGCACGGGCGCTTGGGCTTCGCCGGCGACTCCGAAACCTACGACGACCCGGCCAACGCCAACCTGATCCGCGTGGTGGAGCGCCGCCGCGGCCTGCCCGTGGCGCTCGGCATCCTGTGGCTGCACGCGGCGGAGGCGGCGGGCTGGGCGGCGCACGGGCTCGACTTCCCCGGCCACTTCCTGGTGGCGGTGGAGGGCGAGCGGGGCCAGGCGGTGGTGGACGTCTTCGCCGGCGGCACGGGCTTGCAGGCGCCGGAGCTGCGCGGCCTGCTCAAGCGTTTCGAGGGAGAGAAGGCGGAGCTGCGACCCGGCCTGCTGCGGCGGATGGAGAAGCGCGAGGTGCTGCTGCGCTTGCAGAACAACCTCAAGCTCCGCCGGCTGCGCGCCCGCGACATGGAAGGCGCGCTGAACTGCGCCGAGGACATGTTGCGCGTGGCGCCGGACCACGTCGGGCTGTGGCGCGAGGCGGGGCTGATGAACCAGCGGCTGGACCGGATCGGCGCCGCCCTGGCCTGCCTCGACCGCGCGATCGAGCTGGAGCCGACGGGGGAAACGGCGAGCCGCCTGCGCGCGGTTGTCGAGGAATTGCGGCACCGGCTGAACTAGGGAGAGGACGAGGATGGCGCGCGCCTTGCGGGTGGCGGTCCAGATGGACCCCATCCAGTCCATCGACATCGACGCCGACAGCACCTTCGCCCTGATGCTGGAGGCGCAGGGGCGCGGCCATGCGCTGTGGCACTACCACGTCCGCGACCTGGCCTTCGCGGCCGGGCGGGTGGTGGCGCGGGCGCAGCCCGTGCAGGTGGAGCGCACCCGCGGCGCGCATTGGCGCTTCGGGGAAGAGGAGGAGCTGGACCTTGCCGCGGTGGACGTGGTCTTGATGCGCCAAGACCCGCCTTTCGACATGGCCTACATCACGGCCACCCACATCCTGGAGCACATCCACCCGAAGACCCTGGTGGTGAACGACCCGGCGAGCGTGCGGAACGCGCCGGAGAAGCTCTTCGTCACGCACTTCCCGGAGCTGATGCCGGAGACGCTGGTGACGGCGGACCGGCGGCAGATCATGCGCTTCCGCGAGAAGCACGGCGACATCATCATCAAGCCGTTGTTCGGCAACGGCGGCGCCGGCGTGTTCCACCTGCGGCCGGACGACAGCAACCTCAACGCGCTGGTGGAGATGTTCACCGAGCGCTCGCGCGAGCCCCTGGTGGTGCAGCGCTACGTGCCGGACGTGCGGAAGGGCGACAAGCGCATCATCCTGGTGGACGGCGTGGCGATGGGCGCCATCAACCGCGTGCCGGCCAAGGGCGAATCGCGCAGCAACATGCACGTCGGCGGCAAGGCCGAGAAGACGACGCTGACGCCGCGCGAGCGTGAGATCTGCGAGCGCATCGGCCCGGAGCTGAAGGCGCGTGGGATGATCTTCGTGGGCATCGACGTGATCGGCGACTACCTCACCGAGATCAACGTCACCAGCCCGACCGGCTTGCAGGAGATTGCGCGCTTCGATGGCGTGAGGCTGGAAAAGGCGATCTGGGACGCGATCGAGGCGAAGCGGGGCTGAACCCGCTCCGCCCCGTCCGGGTCAGGCCGCGTTGAGCTGCTCCTCGCCCAGCGCGGGATAGTCGGTGTAGCCGTGCGCGTCGCCGCCGTAGAAGGTGGCGTTGTCCGGCTTGGCGAGCGGGGCGCCGCGGCGCAAGCGCTCCACCAAGTCCGGGTTGGCGATGTAGGGGCGGCCGAAGGCGACGAGGTCGGCCCGGCCCTCGCGCACCGCCGCCACGGCGAGGTCGAGGTCGTAGCCGTTGTTCATCATCGTCAGGCCGTTGAAGGCCCGGCGCAGCTTGGCGAAGTCGAAGTCCGGCGCGATGTCCCGGTCGCCGCCCGTGGCGCCCTCCACGAAGTGGACGTAGGCGAGCTTGAAGCGGTTCACCGCCTCCACCGCCGGGCCGAACACCGCCATCGGGTCGCTGTCGGAGATGTCGTTGGCCGGGCTCACCGGGGACAGGCGCAGGCCGGTGCGCTCGCCGCCCCAGACGCCGGTGACGGCCTCCGTCACCTCCAGCAGGAAGCGAAGGCGATTCTCCACGCTGCCGCCGTAGCGGTCGGTGCGCTTGTTGGTGCCGTCGCGCAGGAATTGGTCGATGAGGTAGCCATTCGCCGCGTGGATCTCCACGCCGTCGAAGCCGGCGCGCTTGGCCTGTTCGGCCGCGTGGCGGTAATCGGACACGATGCCGGCGATCTCGTCCGTTTCCAGGGCGCGCGGTGCCACGTGCGGCTGGAATCCGGTCTCGGTGAAGGCGTTGCCCTTCGGTTGCACGGCGGACGGCGCGACGGGGAGGGCGCCGTTCGGCTGCAAGGAGGGGTGCGAGATGCGGCCCACGTGCCAGAGCTGGCAGACGATGCGTCCGTTCCGAGCGTGGACAGCGTCCGTCACCAGGCGCCAGCCGGCGACCTGCTCGTCGCTCCAGATGCCAGGGGTGAAGGCGTAGCCCTTGCCCTGCTGGGTGATGTTGGTGGCCTCCGAAATGATGAGCCCGGCGGAGGCGCGCTGCGCGTAGTAGGTTGCGTTCAGCGGACCGGGCGCATCGCCGGTGCCGGCGCGGCTGCGCGTGAGTGGCGCCATGACGACGCGATTTGGCAAGGCGAGCGCGCCCATGCGGATCGGCTGGAACAGTTCGGCAGCGGCGTTGTCGTTGGACATGAAACAGAAACCCGTGTTGCGTCGCAGCACGAAGTGGGACGCCGCCGGTCCCGGCGCAGGAGGCCCGCCGCGCATGGCCGCCATGCGCGGCGGGGCAAACTCAACCCTGGAGTGCGGTCTCGAGCGGCAGCGGCTCCACGCCTAGCGCCTCGGCCACCGCCGGATGGGCGATCCGGCCGGCGTGGACGTTGAGGCCGCGCGCCAGGTGCGGGTTCGCGGCCAGCGCGCCGGGGAAGCCCTGGTCGGCGAGCGCCAGGGTGAAGGGCAGCGTCGCGTTGTTCAGCGCCACCGCCGAGGTGCGGGCCACGGCGCCCGGCATGTTGGTGACGCAGTAGTGGACCACGCCGTCCACCACGTAGGTCGGCTCGGCGTGGGTGGTGGGGCGGGAGGTCTCGAAGCAGCCGCCCTGGTCGATGGCCACGTCCACCATGACGCTGCCGGGGCGCATCCGCCGCACCATGTCGCGCGTGACGAGGCGCGGCGCGGCGGCGCCCGGCACCAGCACCGCGCCGATGACGAGATCCGCCTCCAACACCGCCGCTTCCACGGACTCGGCCGTTGCGAACAGGGTGGAAACGGTGCCGCCGAACTCGCGGTCCAGCGCGTCCAGCACGCGGAGCGACCGGTCCAACACGGTGACGCGGGCGCGCATCCCGGCGGCGATGCGCGCGGCGTTGGACCCGACCACGCCGCCGCCGACCACCGCCACGCGCGCGCCGGGCACGCCGGGCACGCCGGAGAGCAGGATGCCGGCGCCACCCATCTCGCGCTCCAGGCAGCGGGCGCCGACCTGCACCGCCATGCGGCCGGCCACCTCGCTCATCGGCGCCAGCAGCGGCAGGCCGCCGTGCGCGTCCGTGACGGTCTCGTAGGCGATGGCGGTGCAGCCGCTCTCCATCAGGCCGCGCGCCTGCTCGGGGTCGGGCGCGAGGTGCAGGTAGGTGAACAGGACCTGGCCGCGACGGAGGCGGCGCCACTCGTCGGGCCGCGGCTCCTTCACCTTCACGACCATGTCCGCTTGCTCGAAGATCGAGGCGGCGTCCGGCGCGATGGACGCGCCGGCTGCGACGTAGGCCGTGTCGGGGAAGCCGATGGCGAAGCCGGCGCCGGCTTCGACCAGCACCTCGTGGCCGTTGCGGACCAGTTCGCGCACCGAGGCGGGCACCAAGCCCACGCGGTACTCGTGTATCTTGACTTCCTTCGGCACACCGACACGCATGCGAGACCCCCGCGATTTTCTGCTGAGGGATATAGGGACGGCGCCGGGCTCGTTCAGTCCACGGGCAGGAAGATGAACGCGACCGCCGCCACCAAACAGGCCATGGCGGCGAGGTAATTCCAGCGCAGCGCTTCCCCCAGGACGAGAACGCTGAAGCCGGCGAAGACGGCCAGGGTGATCACCTCCTGCATGACCTTGAGCTGCTGCCCGGTGTAGGCGCCCGACGCGTAGCCGATGCGGTTCGCCGGCACGGCGAGGCAGTATTCCAGGAAGGCGATGCCCCAGGAGACCGCGATGGCGAGCCAGAGCGGCCAAGCCGGCCGCTTCAGGTGTCCGTACCAGGCGAAGGTCATCAGGACGTTGCTGCCGAGCAGTAGCAGCGGCGGGAGCAGGTGCGGCGAGGTCATGCGATGCGCGTCTCCTCCGGCGGCAGGCGTCCGAGCAGCCACAGCATCAGCGCCATGGCGGGCAGCGCCGCCGCCGTCGTCAGCAGGAAAAAGCCCGGCCAGCCCAGCGCTTCCGCGAGCCAGCCCGAACCGGCGCCCAAGGTCCGCAGCGGCACGCCGGCTAGCGAGGAGAGCAGCGCGTACTGCGTCGCGGTGAAGGCGCGGGAGGTGAGCGCCGAGAGGTAGGTGATGAAGGCGGCGTCGGCCAAGCCGTCCGTGAAATTTTCCACGCCCACTTGCGCCCAGAGCACCGGCAGGCTGTGCCCGGCCGCGGCCAGCGCGACGTACATCAGGTTCGACAGCATCTGGCCGAGGCCGGTCAGCACCAACGCGCGCGCGGTGCCGATGCGCGCCACCAGCCAACCGCCGGCCAGCGCGCCGCCGAGCGTGGCGAACAGTCCGAAGACGCTCGCCACGCCCGCCACCGTCTCGCGGGAGAAGCCGAGCGAGCGGTAGAACGGCGCGGTCATCACGCCGGCCAGAGCCTCGCCCAGCTTGAACAGCGCGACGAAGAGCAGGATCGCCAGCCAGTGGCGGCGGCGCATGAAGTCCAGGAAGGGATGGGCCACGGCGCTGGTGAGGCGCGCGCGCCACCCAGCGGGCGGCCGGGCGGGCGGCGCCGGCTCGGGCGCCAGCAGCGCGGCCGCGATGCCCACGACGATCAGGCCGGCGGCGTAGGCGTAAGCGCCGCTCCAGCCGACGCCGCCCACCATCCACAGCGTGCCGGCGCCGCTCGCCAGCAAGGCTCCGCGGTAGCCCCAGACGTAGAAGGCGAGGCCGATCCCCTGCTCGCGCTCCGCAAGCGCCTCGATCCGCCAAGCGTCCACCACGATGTCCTGGCTGGCGGACAGGAATGCCACCAGCGCGGCGAGGGCGGCGGTCCGCAGCGGATCGGTGGCGGGGTCCGTCATGCCCATCGCCAGGATGCCGAGCGCGAGCAGGGGCTGCACCGTCAGCAACCAGCCGCGCCGCCGGCCGAGGCCCCGGAACAGCGGCGGCGGCAGCGCGTCCAGAGCCGGAGACCAAAGGAACTTGAGCGAGTAGGACAGGCCGATCAGCGCCGTCAGCCCGATCTCCGCCAGCGACACGCCGGCCTCGGAGAACCACTGCCGCAGCACCAGCCCGGCAACCAGCGGCAGCGGCACGCCGGCGGAGAAGCCGAGGGCGAGCAGCACGGGGAAGCGCCGGTCCCGCCAGGGCGCGGGCATGGCGGGGGCGTCGGCGGCCATCACGCGTCCGTTAGCAGGCCGGTGGGGGCGCGGCCAGCGGCACTTCGACCGGACAGCGCGCGGCTTACGGCCCTCCGGCGGTCGTGCGATGCTGCAACGGATGCCGCGCGACCACCCGACGACCGCACCGCCGCCGCGGCACCAGCGCGCCGACGGCGCCTTCGAGCTGCGGTTCGGCCCGGGCGGCGCGCTGCGGCACCTGTTCCAGCAAGCCCCGCTACGCGTGCTCTTCCCGAGTCCGGAACCGGGCGAGCCGCCGCTGGCCGCCGTGGTGAACTGCGCCGGGGGCCTCGCCGGGGGCGACGCGCTGCGGCAGGAGGTCCGGCTGGAGGCCGGCGCGCGTGCGACGGTGAGCACGGCGGCCGCGGAAAAGGTCTACCGCAGCCTAGGCCCCGAAACGCGCGTCGCAACGCGCCTCTCGCTCGGGCCGGGCGCAAGGCTGGAGTGGATGCCGCAGGAAACCATCCTGTTCGACGGCGCTCGGCTGGAGCGGCGTCTGCGCGCGGACCTGGCGGAGGGCGCCACGCTGTTGGCGGCGGAAACGCTGGTCTTCGGCCGCGCGGCGCGGAACGAGCGGATGCGGAGCGGCGCATTGCTGGACGCTTGGCGCGTCGTAGGGCCGGATGGGCTGCTGTGGGCCGACGCCTTGGCGCTGCCCGACGATCCGGGCGAGGCGCTGGCGGCGCCCTTCGGCTTCGCAGGCGCCGAAGCGCTAGGCACCTTGCTTCTGGCCGGGGCGGGCGCCGAAGCCGGGCGCGACCTGCTGCGCGCCATGGGCGCCGCGGCACCGGGCGGCGCCACCCTGCCGCGGCCCGGCCTCCTGCTCGCGCGCTGGCTCGGTTCCGCATCGGCGGTGCGCGCCTCCGTGGGAACGGCGATCGTCGCGCTGCGCGCCGGTTTGCTCGACCTGGCGCCGCGCCTCCCCCGGCTGTGGACGACGTGAGGCGCCCCGCGCCATGATCGAGGGGAAGGAGCCGGGCCCCGCATGAACCTGACGCCGCGCGAGAAGGACAAGCTGCTGGTCGCCATGGCCGCCCAGGTTGCGCGCCGGAGGCTGGAGCGCGGCGTCAAGCTGAACCACCCGGAGGCGGTGGCCCTCATCACCGACCACGTCGTGGAGGGCGCGCGCGACGGGCGCAGCGTGGCGGAACTGATGCGCGACGGCGCGTCGGTCGTCACGCGCGACCAGGTCATGGAGGGCATCGCGGAGATGATCCACGACGTGCAGGTGGAGGCCACCTTCCCGGACGGCACGAAGCTCGTCACCATCCACCAGCCGATCCGTTGAGGGTACGGATGATACCGGGCGAAGTGTTCCCCGCCGCCGGCGAGATTGAGCTGAACGCCCGGCGCGAGGCGCTGGAGATGGAGGTGGCGAACACGGGCGACAGGCCGGTGCAGGTCGGCAGCCACTACCACTTCGCCGAGACCAACCCCGCGCTCTCCTTCGACCGCGGGGCGGCCCGCGGCCGCCGCCTCGACATCCCCGCCGGCACCGCCGTGCGCTTCGAGCCCGGGCAGACGCGGCGCGTGTCGCTGATCCCCTTCGCCGGCGCCCGCGTGGTCCACGGCTTCCGCGGCGAGGTGGAGGGCCCGCTCTGATGCCCGCGCGCATCTCCCGCGCCGCCTACGCCGGCATGTACGGCCCGACCACCGGCGACCGCGTGCGTCTGGCGGACACGAACCTCGTCATCGAGGTGGAGAAGGACCACACCACCTACGGCGAGGAGGTGAAGTTCGGCGGCGGCAAGGTGATCCGCGACGGCATGGGCCAGTCCCAGCGGACGCGCGCCGAAGGGGCGGTGGACACCGTCATCACCAATGCCTTGATCCTCGACCACTGGGGCGTGGTGAAGGCGGACGTGGGCCTGCTCGACGGCCGCATCGCCGCCATCGGCAAGGCCGGCAACCCGGACACGCAGCCGGGCGTGACCATCGTCATCGGCCCCGGCACGGAGATCATCGCGGGCGAAGGGCGCATCCTCACCGCGGGCGGGCTCGACGTCCACATCCATTTCATCTGCCCGCAGCAGATCGAAGAGGCGCTGGCGGCGGGCGTCACCACCATGTTCGGCGGCGGCACCGGCCCGGCGCACGGCACCCTCGCCACCACCTCCACGCCCGGCCCGTGGCACATGGAGCGGATGCTGCAAGCGGCCGAGGCGTTCCCGATGAACCTCGGCTTCCTCGGCAAGGGCAACGCGGCGCTGCCGGGCGCGCTCGAGGAGCAGGTGCGCGCCGGCGCTTGCGGCCTCAAGCTGCACGAGGACTGGGGCACCACGCCCAAGGCCATCGACACCTGCCTGCGGGTGGCAGACGCGATGGACGTGCAGGTGGCGATCCACTCGGACACGCTGAACGAGAGCGGCTTCGTCGAGAGCACGATCGCCGCCATCGCCGGCCGCACCATCCAGGCGTTCCACACCGAGGGCGCCGGCGGCGGCCACGCGCCCGACATCCTCCGCGTGGTGGGCGAGCCGAACTTCCTGCCCAGCAGCACGAACCCGACCATGCCCTACACCGTGAACACGGTGGACGAGCACCTGGACATGCTGATGGTCTGCCACCACCTCGACCCGCGCATCGCCGAGGACGTGGCCTTCGCCGAGAGCCGCATCCGCCGGGAGACCATCGCGGCCGAGGACATCCTGCACGACCTCGGCGCCATCTCCATGATGAGCAGCGACAGCCAGGCGATGGGGCGCGTCGGCGAGGTCATCATCCGCACCTGGCAGACCGCGCACAAGATGAAGGGGCAGCGCGGCAGCCTGCCGGGCGAGACGGGCGACAACGACAACCTGCGCGCCCGGCGCTACATCGCCAAATACACGATCAACCCGGCCATCTCGCAGGGCGTCAGCGCGCACGTGGGCAGCGTGGAGGTCGGCAAGCTCGCGGACCTCGTGCTGTGGTCGCCGGCCTTCTTCGGGGTGAAGCCCGACATGGTGCTGAAGTGCGGGAGCATCGCAGCGGCGCCGATGGGCGACCCCAACGCCTCCATCCCGACGCCGCAGCCTGTCCACTACCGGCCGATGTTCGCCTCGTTCGGCGGCGCGGTGGCGCGCTCGGCCGTGACCTTCGTCTCGGCGGCGGCGCTGACAGAGGGCGTGGCGCAGCGGTGCCGCCTTTCCAAGGCGCTTTTGGCGGTGGAGAACACGCGCGGGCGCATCTGCAAGCGGGACATGGTGCTGAACGACGCGCTGCCGACAATCGAAGTGGACGCCGAAACTTACGAAGTCCGCGCCGACGGCGAACTGCTGGTGTGCGAGCCGGCGCGGGTGCTGCCGATGGCGCAACGTTACTTCTTGTTCTGAGGGGAGGCGATGGACGAGCACGCACTGCCGCGCGCGACCGCCGTGAGCCGCGCGGGCGAATGGCCGGGCACGGGGGCGCGCGACACGTTGACGCTGGACTTCGACGACCGCCACCGCCGCCGTCGCCGCTACACCGCCGAGGGCGGCTTGGCCTTCCTCCTCGACCTGCCGGAAGCGGCCGTCCTGCGCGACGGGGACGGGCTGGCGCTGGAGGGCGGCGGCTACGTGCTGGTGCGCGCCGCGCCCGAGCCGCTGGTCGAGGTCGCGGCGGAGTCGCCCGCGCAGCTCGCGCGCCTCGCCTGGCACCTCGGCAACCGCCACCTGCCCACCCGGATCGAAGCCGGGCGGCTGCTCATCCGCGACGACCACGTCATCATGGAGATGCTGCGCGGCCTGGGCGCTTCGGTGCGCCGCGTGTCCGAACCCTTCGACCCGGAAGGCGGCGCCTACGGCGAGCACAACCGGCAGCCCTCGCACCCGCATGGCCACCACCATCACGGCCATTGAGCCCGGCGCGCTCTACCGGCTGCTGGCGTGGCTCTCGCCCGCGTACCCGGTGGGCGGCTTCAGCTATAGCCACGGGTTGGAGGCGGCGGTGGAGGAAGGCTCCGTGCGCGACCGCGCCGGGCTTGTGGCCTACGTCGCCGCGGTGCTGCGTGCGGGTGCCGGGCGCGTGGACGGCGCGCTGCTCGCCGCCGCGTGGCGCGCGGCCGAGGCAAAGGACGACGCGGCGCTGGACGCCGCCGCCGCGCTCGCCGCCGCTTGGCGCGGCACGGCGGAAACGGCGCTGGAGACGCTGCAACAGGGCTCGGCCTTCGCCGCGGTGACGCAGGCCGCTTGGCCCGACGCGCGTTTCGCCGCCTTCGCATCGCGGCACCCGCGACGCCTCTCGGCGGCCGTGGCCTTCGGCGCCGCTTCCGGCTTCCACGGCGTGCCGCTGCGCCCGGCGCTGGCGGGCTGGCTCGGCGCCTTCGCGGCCAACCTGGTTTCCGCGGGCGTCAGGCTGGTGCCGCTCGGCCAGACGGACGGGCAGGTCGCCACGGCGGCGCTGCATCCGGTCGTGGAGGCCGCGACGGACGCCGCGCTCGGAGCGGATCTCGACCGGCTCGGCACCGCCGCGCCGATGCTGGACCTCCTCTCCATGCGCCACGAAACCCAGTACACGAGGCTGTTCCGCTCATGAGCAACGGACCGTTCAGGGTCGGCATCGGCGGGCCGGTGGGCTCCGGCAAGACCGCGCTGACCGAGCGCCTGTGCCGGCGCCTCCGCGGCGCGCACGACATCGCCGTCATCACCAACGACATTTACACCCGCGAGGACGCGGAGTTCCTGACCCGCGCCGGCGCGCTGCCGCCGGAACGCATCGCGGGCGTGGAAACCGGAGGCTGCCCGCACACCGCCATCCGCGAGGACGCCTCCATCAACCTGGCGGCCGTGCAGGACATGGTGGAGCGCTTCCCGGCGCTGGAACTGCTCTTCATTGAGAGCGGCGGCGACAACCTCGCCGCCACCTTCAGCCCGGAGCTGGCCGACCTCACCATCTACGTCATCGACGTGGCGGCCGGCGACAAGATCCCGCGCAAGGGCGGGCCGGGCATCACGCGCTCCGACCTGCTGGTCATCAACAAGATCGACCTCGCGCCGCTGGTCGGCGCCGATTTGTCGGTGATGGATCGCGACGCGCGCAAGATGCGCGGGATGCGGCCCTTCGTGTTCACCAACCTGAAGGAAGACCAGGGCGTGGCCGAGATCGCCGCCTTCGTGCTGGACGCGGGCGGCCTCGCGCGCACGGGCAGCGCCGTGCCCTACGTGGCGCCTCAGTAGCGCTTGTAGGGCAGGAACTTGCCGCTCATGGTGATGCGGACCCGGTCGCCCTTCTGGTCCGGCTGGCGCTCCAGCGCCATGTCGTAGTCGATGGCGGACATGATGCCGTCGCCGAATTCCTCATGGATCATCTCCTTCCAGCTCGTGCCGTAGACCAGCACCAGCTCGTAGAAGCGGTAGACCAGCGGGTCCGTAGGCGGCATGGGCTGGGCGCCGCGGTACGGGATTTCGCAGAGCGTAGCCTCTTCCTCCTCGTCGAGTCCGAACACCTCCGCGACGCCCCGCGCATGGTGCGGCTCCGCCGACATCTGGCCCATGCACAGCGCGCAGGTCCAAACCGGCGACATGCCGATGCGCGCGGCGACGTCGGACCACTTGAGGCCCTGCGCCTTCTTCAGCTTGAGGATCTTGCGCCCGAGCTCGGCCTTCGCGTCGTTCATTCCAGTCGTCCCCCTTCCAGGTGCCCGGCCCGCTGGTGCAACCCTCGTGCCAGCGTTCCCTGGAGAGCGACGAGGCACGCGAGTCAGGGTTGCCCGCGGCGGAGGCGGGGTCGCGGCCCCGCCCCGGGCAATCGCTCGCGCCCGGCCGCGCTTACCGCTTCTTCTCCGCCTCGTAGCGCGCCTTGTTCTCGGCGTTCGGCGGGTAGAGGCCGGGCAGCGCCTCGCCCGCCTCGACGCGGCCCAGGATCCACGCCTCCAGCCGCTCCTGCTCCTCGCCCCCGTTCGCCACCTCGTCCACCAGCGCCGCGGGGATGCACACCGCGCCGTCGCCGTCCGCCACGACCACGTCGTCCGGGAACACGGCGACGCCGCCGCAGCCCACCGGCTCCTGCCAGCCGACGAAGGTGAGGCCGGCGACGGAAGGCGGCGCCGCGCCGCCCCGGCTCCAGACCGGCATGCCCGTGCCTTCGACGCCCGCCACGTCGCGCACCACGCCGTCCGTGACCAGCGCCGAAACGCCGCGCCTCATCAGCCGGGCGCAGAGGATGTCGCCGAAGATGCCGGCGTCCGCCACTCCCATCGCGTCGGCGACCGCGATGCAGCCTTCCGGCATGTCCTCGATGGCGGCGCGCGTCGAGCGCGGCGAGGACCAGCTCTCGGGCGTGGCCAGGTCCTCCCGCGCCGGCACGAAGCGAAGCGTGAAGGCCGGCCCGACCAGCCGCTTGCCGCGGGCGGACGCGGTGAAGGGCAGGGGGCCGCGCATCCAGACGTTCCGCAGGCCCTTCTTGAGCAGCAGCGTGGTGACGGTGGCGGTGGAGATCTCCTCCAGCCGCGCCTTGGTGGCGGGATCGAGCGGCATGTGCGGTTTCCATCCTACTTTTGGCGCGCCCCATAGTGGCCGCTCCGCCGCACACGGCAACATCCGTACGCGCCATGCCCGCTGCGGACTTGCAACCGGCGGTTCTCCCCTTCCATACCTCCCGGCGGAACCGGAAGGTGGTCTCGATGCTGCGGGTCATCCTGGCGTCGCTGCTGGCGCTCGCCGCGCCTGCGGCGGCGCAGCTCGAAGGGGAGGAGGCAGCGCAGCCGCGGCCCGCCGCCGCGCCGCGCGTGCCCGCGCGCGAGGCGGCGGTGGCCAACAACACGGACCGCGTCCTGCGGGAACTCTACGTCCATCCCGCGGACTCCGAGGACCGCGGCCCCGACCGGCTCGGCAACGGCGTGCTGCCGCCGCGCGCCACCTTGCGCGTGCCGCTCGAACGCCGCGCCCGCGGCGGCTGCGCGTACCAAGCCGTGGCCGTGTTCGAGGACGGCGAGGAGGAGCGCCGGCGCTTCGACGCCTGCCGCAGCCCGCGCGCCCTCTTCGCCGACACCGGCCCCGTGCGGGAGGTGGAGGTGCAAAACGACACCGACACGGCGCTCCGCGAGCTGTACCTCGCCCCGCCCGGCGCGCGCGAGCGGGGCCGCGACCGCTTGGGGTCCGAAACGGTCGCCGCGGGCGAGAGCTCCCGCGTCCGGCTGCGCGGCGCCGCCCCCGCCGCCTGCGTGTTCGACGTCCGCGCCGTGTTCGCCGACGACGCGGAGGAAGCGCGGGAGCGCGTGGACCTCTGCCGGACGCCGCGCCTCGCCTTCGGCGACCCGGCGGCGCCGGTGCGCGAGGTGCCGCTGGTGAACCGCGGCCGCGCCGCCATCCGCGAGGTGTACGCGCGGCCCGCTGGCGCGGCGTCCGGGGGGTGGGGCGCGGACCGGCTCGGCAGCGCGGTCCTGGCGCCGCGCGGCGATTTCCGGCTGCGCGTCCGCTCCCGCGCCTGCGTCTTCGACCTGCGCGCGGTCACGACGAACGACCGCGAGGAGGTGCGGGACGGCGTGGACCTCTGCGCCGTGCAGGGCGTGGTGTTCGGCGAACGCCCGGACGAGGCGCCGCGCCGGGTCGTGCTGCTCAACAACCACGCCCGCACCGTGCGGCAGGCCTTCCTGGCCCCGACCAAAACGGGGGAGTGGGGCGAGGACACGCTGGGCACCGCCGTGTTGGCGCCCGGGGCGCGCTACGAAGCCACGTTCGAGGGCGGGTGCCACGCCGACCTCCGCGTCGTCTTCGACACGGAAGCGGCGGAGGAGCGCCGCGGCATCGACATCTGCGCCGACACCGTGGTCGCGCTCCGCCCCGGCTGGACGGTGGTTGAGCGCCTCGGCCCGCCGCCCGCGCGCGAAGAAGGGCCGGCCGCCCCGCCCGCGAAACCGGAACCTGCCGCCACCGCGGCGCCGAAGGCCTCGACGGGCGCCGTGCGCCTGCGCAACGCCGCGGCTTCGCCGTTGGTGGCGCTCCACGCCGACCCGATCGGCGCGCCGCGCGGCCCCGATCGGCTCGGCCGCGCCGCGCTCGGCGCCGGGGAGAGCATGGACTTCGCCCCGCCGGACGATCTGCCGCCCGGCCCGGCGCACTGCCTCGCCGACCTGACCGCGGTGTTCGACGACGGCCGGGAGCTGCGTTTGCCGGCCCGCGACATCTGCGCCGGTGGCGAGGTGGTGCTGGAGTAGCCTGCGCGGGGCGTGGGAAACGCCACGCTGCCCGGATGCGCTTGGCGGCGGGGCGGAAACCGCCGCGGCGTCGCGCTTGCGGCCGATGGCCGCGCCCACCCCGGGCCGGCGAAGCCCGCGGCTCGCTTCAGCGGTAGTAGAGCATGACGGTGTGCGTCGCCTCGGCGAACATCAGCCATCGCTCCACCAGCACGCCGAGCAGGGCGAGCAGCGCCCCCAGCGCGAGCAGCGGCGCCGCCGCGGGAGCGCCGGCGAGCGCCAGCACCGCCAGGGCGGCGGGTGCGGCGAAGCCGGCCGAAAGCGCGATGGCCCGCAGCCGCGCCGCATGCTTCCGGGCGACGCGGAAGCCCATCTCGCGCAGCAGGTAGTTCTGCTGCGTGTGCGGCGGGTCGAGTGGACGCACCCGGCCGATGGCGCCTAGGCCCGTGGCGCTCTCCGCCGTCGGGCCGGGCATCCCGGCGTCCACCGCGCGCCAGTAGGCGTGTTTGAGGCCGATGGCGGCGAAGCCGCCCAGCACGGCGAGCGCCGCTGGCACGAGGAGCAAGCGCCCCGCGTCCCACACCGCCGCGAGCGCGGCCAGGATCGCGGCGCCGCTGAATGCGGCCATGGCGAAGTAGCCCGGCACCACCAGCGGGTGCCGCCATTGCCGCACCGTGTCCAGCGAGGCGTAGATCATCGCCGTGCAATAGATGGTGGCCGCCGCGCCCGCCGCCGCCAGAAGCCCCGCGAGCACCGCGATCACCGGCCAGCCGAACCAGAACGCGAGCAGCAGCAGCAGCGCCGGCGGGTAGGTCAGCACCGCCGCGACGCCCTCGCGCGAGAGCCAGGAGGAACGCCATTGCGACAGCGCGCGCCAGGCCCGCTGCGGGTTGCCGAGGTGCGCGAGCGAGGAGAGCAGCCCCGCCGTGATGAGCAGCAGCGCCACCACGACCGCCGCCGCGCCGAGCGAGGGCGCTTCGTCGCCCCACCCAAGCGGGCGCAGCACGCCGAGCCAGAAGAGCAGCCCGTAGCCGGCGCCGGAAGCGGTGGTGAAGAAGACGATGGACGGCGCCGGGTTCACCGGGACAGCACCCGGTCCATCCACCGCAGCAGCGGGTTGGGGATGTCCATGGGCGTCGGCGCGTCCTCGACCGGCTTGGCCTCGGTCAGCGCGGAGGAGCGCTCGCGCGGCGGCAGATACTTGTTCACCGGGCCGTAGCCCAGCTCAGGCATCAAGTCCTGTCCGCCGCGCCGCGCCACGAGCTGCGACACGGCGCTGTCCGGGTCGCCCAGGTCGCCGAAGTGCCGCGCCCGCGTCGGGCAGGTGATGACGCAGGCCGGCTGGCGCTGCGCTTCCGGGATGGTCTCGTTGTAGATGCGGTCGATGCAGAGCGTGCATTTCTTCATCACGCCCGAGTCCTCGTCCATCTCCCGCGCGCCGTAGGGGCAAGCCCAGGCGCAGAGGCCGCAGCCGATGCAGGTCTCGGCGTTGACCAGCACGATGCCGTCCTCCGCCCGCTTGTAGGAGGCGCCGGTGGGGCAAACGGTGACGCAGGCCGGCGTTTCGCAATGCAGGCAGGAGCGCGGGAAATGCACGGTGCGGCCCTGCTCGCCCTCGCCAGCCTCGTAGGAGTGGACGCGGTTGAACCACACGCCCTCCGCGCCCGCCGAGTAGGGCTTGAAGTCCGGCAACGGCGCGCTGTGGCCGGAGGCGT
>CADCTL010000033.1 GCA_902805625.1 uncultured Acetobacteraceae bacterium | reverse complement strand
AGGTCGGACGGCACCTTGGCGTCCGGATTGGCCGTGGTGCCGCCCTTCTGCACCCGCTCCCGCGTGGTCTTGGACGCGGGATCGGCGCTGTTCATCCGCTCGCCCGCGCCGGCGGGGGGCCGTGGCTTCTCGTCCATGCGGGGCGAACGCTCCGCGCGGCGGGCGGTTCAGCCGAGCTTGATGTCGTAGGTGATCCACATGGTCCGCTGCGCCAGCCGGTCGTAGGCGCCGCGGCCGCGGTAGTTGTCGTCCGCCGTGATCCAGCGCACCACGCTCCAACCGCGCTCGCGGCCGATGGCGGCGATCCGCTCGATCAGCGCGTCCGCCACGCGCCCGCCGCGGAAGGCGGGGTCCACGAACAGGTCGTCGAGGAAGCCGCCGGTGGAAGCCGAGAGCGGCCGGGCGAAGGCGCGGAAGTGGGCGAGCCCCACGGCGCGGCCGTCCTCCGGAGCTTCGGCCACCAGCGCTTCGACCTCGTGCGCCGGGTCGTGGACCCAGCTCCAGACCCGCGCGCGCATCTCCGGCGTCTGCGCCACCTTGTAGAACGCGGCGTAGCCGGCGTAGAGGCGTTCCCAAGCCTCGCGGTGCCGCTCGGCGAGTGGGACGACGCGGACCATGGCCATACTCCTCCGTCAGAACCGGATGCGCCCGGCCGCGCGCAGGCCGAGCAGGATGCCGCCGACATGCGCGGCGTTCGCCACCGTGCCCCGCGCGAGCCCTTCGAGGAGATCGGCCACGGGGTGCAATTCCACCGCGATCTCCTCCGTGGGATCGAGGCGCTGGTCCGCCACCCGCTCCGCCCCGAGCGCGAGCAGGAAGCGGACACGGTTGCTCGCGTGGGCCGGATCGGGGGAGAGCGGCGGCAGGGCGCGGAACTCGGCGGCATCGTAGCCGGTCTCCTCCAGCATCTCGCGCCGGCCGGCCGCGACGGGGTCCGCTTCATCGGGCTCCATCACACCGCCGGGCAGCTCCAGCGACGCCGCCCCGAGGCCCGGCCGCCATTGGCGCACCAGCACGGCCCGGTCGTCCGCGGTCAGCGCCAGCACGTGGACCCAGTCCGGCCAGGCGAGCACGTACCAGGGGTCGAGCGCCGCGCCGGCGCCGTTCTCCCAGGCTTCGGCGCGCAGATGTATCCAGCGGTCGCGGACCAGGCTGCGGGCGGCGCCGGTGCGCCGCCAGGGGCGCACCGGGTCGCCGTTCACTCCGCCGCCCGCAGGTGCATCTGCTGCGCGTACTCCTCCAACGGCGCGCAGGTGCAGACCAAGTTGCGGTCGCCGTGGACGTTGTCCACGCGCTTCACCGGCGGCCAGTACTTGTGCGCGCGCACGAAGGGCAGCGGGAAGGCCGCTTCTTCGCGCGAGTAGGGATGCGCCCACTCCGCCGCCATGACCTCGGCCGCGGTGTGCGGCGCGTTCTTCAGCGGGTTGTCGGCGCGGTCGGCGCGGCCCTGCTCCACCGCGCGGATCTCGGCGCGGATGGCGACCATGGCCTCCACGAAGCGGTCCAGCTCCGCCAACGGCTCGCTTTCCGTGGGCTCCACCATCAGCGTGCCCGCGACCGGCCAGGACATGGTGGGGGCGTGGAAGCCGTAGTCCTGCAAGCGCTTGGCGATGTCCTCCACCGTGACGCCGCCGCCCTGCTGGAAGCCCCGGCAGTCGAGGATGCACTCGTGCGCCACCATGCCGCGCGCGCCGCGGTAGAGAACCGGGTAGTGCCCTTCCAGACGCTTCGCCAGGTAGTTCGCGGACAGGATCGCTACCCGCGTCGCGCGCGTCAGGCCTTCGGCGCCCATCATGCGAATGTACGTGTAGGAGATGGGCAGGATGCCGGCGCTGCCGAAGGGCGCGGATGCCACCGGGCCGTAGCCCGTTTCCGGCCCGGCGCCGGGGTGCATGGGGTGGCTCGGCAGGTGCGGCGCGAGGTGCGCCGCCACGCCGATCGGCCCGACGCCGGGGCCGCCGCCGCCGTGCGGGATGCAGAAGGTCTTGTGGAGGTTGAGGTGGCACACGTCGGCGCCGATCGCGGCCGGCGAGGTCAGCCCCACCTGCGCGTTCATGTTGGCGCCGTCCATGTAGACCTGGCCGCCGTGCTCGTGGACGAGGGCGCAGATCTCGCGGATGCCCTCCTCGAAGACGCCGTGCGTGCTCGGGTAGGTGATCATCAGCGCTGCCAGCCGCGCGGAGTGCTGCTCCGCCTTGGCGCGGAGGTCGGCCACGTCCACGTTGCCGTCGCGGTCGCAGGCGACGACGACGACCTTCATGCCGGCCATCACCGCGCTCGCCGGGTTGGTGCCGTGGGCGGAGGACGGGATCAGGCACACGTCGCGCTCCGCTTGACCGCGCGCGCGGTGCCAGGCGCGGATCGCCAGCAGGCCCGCGTACTCGCCCTGGCTGCCGGCGTTGGGCTGGAGGGAGACGGCCGCGAAACCCGTCACGGCGCAGAGCCAGTCGGCCAAGCGACGCGTGAGTTCGGCGTAGCCCTCCGCCTGCTCCGGCGGCGCGAAGGGGTGCATCTCCGCGAAGCCGGGGAAGCTCACCGGCACCATCTCGGCGGTGGCGTTCAGCTTCATGGTGCAGGAGCCGAGCGGGATCATGCTGCGGTTCAGCGCCACGTCGCGGTCTTCCAGCCGCTTGAGGTAGCGCAGCATCGCGTGCTCGCTGCGGTGGCTGCTGAAGACCTCGGCGGTGAGGAAGGGCGAGCGACGGTCCAGCGCCGCCGGCAGGTCCGGCGCGGACGCCAACTCCGAGAGGTCCGCCGAAGGGCAGCCCGCCGCTTCCGCGACCGCCGCCGCGAGCGCGGAAAGCTCCTCGCGCGTCACCGTCTCGTCCAGGCTCACCGCTACGCAGCCCGCGTCCACGCGGCGCAGGTTGAAACCCCGCCGCAGAGCCGCGCGCATCAGCGCCTCGGCGCGCTCTTCGCCCGCCTCGATCGCCACCGTGTCGAAGAACGCCTCGTGCCGCAGCGCGAAGCCGGCGCGCTTGGCCGCGTCGGACAGCATCCCGGCCTGGAGGCGCACCCGCCGCGCGATGCGCCGCAGGCCCTCCGGCCCGTGCCAAACGGCGTACATGCCGGCCATCACCGCCAGCAGCACCTGCGCCGTGCAGATGTTGCTCGTGGCCTTCTCGCGCCGGATGTGCTGCTCGCGCGTCTGGAGCGCGAGGCGCATCGCCGGCTGCCCCGCCGCGTCCTTGGACACGCCGACCAGCCGCCCCGGCAGGAGGCGCTTGTGGGCGTCCTTCACCGCCATGTAGGCCGCGTGCGGGCCGCCGTAGCCGAGCGGCACGCCGAAGCGCTGCGTGCTGCCCACCACCACGTCCGCGCCCATCTCGCCGGGCGGCGTCAGCAGGCAGAGCGAGAGCGGGTC
>CADCTL010000032.1 GCA_902805625.1 uncultured Acetobacteraceae bacterium | reverse complement strand
GGGGGCCGGCGGGCCGACGATGCGCATCGGCGCGGCGTCCGGCGGGGCTGCCGTGCGGCCGGCCAGCAAGCCGATCAGGAGCTCCGGCGCCGGTGGGGCGCCGACGGGCGCGTGCGCCCAGGCCACCAGCACCGGCTGGCCGTCCACGACGCGCAGGCAATCCGGCGCCGGGATGACCAGCGCTTGCGCCAGCAAGTCCCCGAGAAAGCGCTCGTTCTCGCGGGTGCTGCGCCGCAACGCGTCGCTTTCCGCGCGCACGTCGTTGAAGAGCCGGGTGAACTCGGCGCGGGCGGCTTCGCGTTCGGCCGGGGGCAACGACTCGAGCGGCGGCCCGTCGCCGTTGCCTTCGGCGTACCAGTCCGTCACGCCGCGGGCGGCGTCCGGATTCGGCTCGGCGAGGAGGGCGGCATGCGCCGCGCCGCGGCTGCGCCGAAGGTGGCCCACGATCTGGTCCCAGGCCTGGACGGCGAGTTGCCCCCCGGTGCCGAGCGCCTGGAGCTCGGCGTTCTGCGTGGTCGCAACCAGTGTTCCGTCCATGCGCCCGCCCCCGCGACCGGTCCGGCGCGGCCTAGCGCGAAGCGCCGGCCGGCGGCGACGCGCCGGGACCGGGCGGCGCCGCGGGGGAACCTTCGGCCGGGGGAGCGCCGCGCGCCTGCGGCGGCAGCGCCGGGAGGCTCGGCCCGGGCGGCTGGCAAGCGTCCTCGCGTTCCTGCACCGCGATGTTCTGCTGCGCCAGCCAGGGCGTCAGGCTCTCCACCTTCTGCGCGTACTTCACGCGGTCGGCCACGGCCGTGGCGCGGCTGACGAAGGTGTTGATGCCGACGACGCGGCCGCAGCCGTCCACCAGCGGGCCGCCGCTGTTGCCGGGCGAGATGTCGGCGGAGTGCGGCATCACCGTGAGGCCGGTCGGCAAGCGCTGGATGGTGCTGATGCTGCCGCGCGTCAGGACCAATTCCGGCGGCTGCCCGAGCCGGCCTTCCTGAAGCTCGCGCATCCCGCCCTCGACTTGGACCACGGAGGCCGGATAGCCAGCGGCCACCACGTCCGTCAGCTTCTCCGCGACGCGGGTGAGCGCCAGGGGCTGCGCGCCGGGGACGGATTGCGGCAGGCGCAGGATGGCGAAGTCGGGCACGCCGGGCTCCACGCCGCCGCCGTCCGGACCGCGGGTGATCCCCGCCACCTGGACCTTTATGGCGCGGCCGATGGACGCCGACATGACGAATATCTGCTGCGGGTCGTGCGCTTCCACGACGTGGGCGTTGGTGAGGACGGTGTCGCCGGACACGAAGAAGCCGGTGCCGTGCCCGACGCCGCGCGGGCCGGCGCCCACGACCATGACCGTCGCCCGTTCCAGGAGCTGTGCGAGCGAACCGGTGAAGGGTTGCGGCGCCTGCCCTTGCTGCTGCGGCACGGGCGGCGGCACCGCCTCCGGCCGCACTGCTTGGCGCTCGGGCGGGGGTGCTAGCCCGAGCGGCCCTTCGGCGGTGCAGACGTTGGGCGCCGCGGCCGCGCGCCGCGCCTGCTCCAACTCGCGTTCAAGCGTCTCGTTGGTATCCCGCTGCAAGCGGATGGCGCTGCGCGTCGCTTCCTCGTCCACCACCGGGGCGGCGAGCTGCCGTCCGGCCATGTCCCGCGTGAGGTGCACCCAGGCCAGCCAGGAGCCCAGCCCGAAGAACAGCAGCGCCACCGCGCCGAGCAAGGGCACGAGCCACAGGCCGCGTCCGCCGGGCGCGCCGGTGCCGACGGGCGCGGGCACCGGCCCCCGGGGCGGTGGCGTCCGAGATCCTCCCGCGGTCGCCGCGGCAGAGGGCCGCGCCGGCGGGGCGGCGGACGTGGGCGGCGCGGTCGCGGCCACCGGCCCTCCACGAAAGAAATCATCCCCTGCGGCGGCGAGGCGGCCCGAATAAGGACCGAGCAGCCGACGCACCTGCGCGGCCAGCGCGGCGTCGTCTTCCGCGATCTCCTTGGGCGCCAGACCCCAGCCGGCGAGCATCACGGCGTCGTCCAGCACGACGATCGCCTCGGGGCCGGACAAGACCAGGGCGCGCTTGAGCAGCGGGCCGAGTTCGGAGTCGTCGAGCAGGCCCTCGACGGCCTTGAGCTGCCGCGTCAGCAGCGCCTCGGCCTCCGTCCGCCGCGCCGCGGAGAGCGCCGACAGCGGTTGGGGCTCTCCAGCGCCGTCGCCGTACCAGCTCACCGCGCCGGCGCCGGCGACGGGTTCGGCGAAGAGGCGTTCCGCCGCGCCGCCGCCCTTGCTCCGCAGCAAATCCACCAAGCGGTCGTGCAGCGCGTGCACGGGACGCCCTTGGTGCGAGACCGGCCGGACCGTCGCAAGGTCGGTCTTCGAAAGGAAACGTGGCGCCGGCATAGGACCTCGCGGAGAGCGCTTGAAGCTTAAGCAACTGAGTCGCGCCCTGCAAAGGCTCGGAGGGTCCACGGCGCCCCGGTGCGGTGGCGCGCCCCGACGCTGATCTGGCGAGCGTGGATTCCCTGCGGCCCGACAGCGCGATCCCGCGCCGGCGACCCGGCGCTCAACCCTGCGCCGCGCCGCCGGCGCCGTGCGCGAATTGGCGGGCGTTGAGCGTGTCGAAAGCCTTCTGGAACACGTCCTCACGCACGGTCGGGATGAGCGCGAGATCGTCGTGCGGCGCGGCGGTCCAGTTCGCGGTCCAGACGGCGAAGGTGCGGTCGCCATCGACCACATGGTGCAAGCGCGCCCCCGCGACGTAGCCCAGCCAGGGCATGGGCGATTGGGTGATGCGGTATGTGAAGGAGCGGGAAAGGTCGCAGAGCTGGATGAGCTGCTCGTGCAACCGCCCGTCGCCGAACAGGAAGTCGCGCGTCGCGCCCACATCGTCGCTGCGGCGGCCGTCGAGCATGCGCATCTCCGTGATGTCGTCGTGCCAACCGCCCATGCCGGCGAAGTCCCGCACCACCGCCCATACGGCATCAGGCGGCGCGCGAAGGACGTCGCTGACGAAGACCTTGGCGGGCGGTCCCGCCGGCCAGAGCGGGCGCGGCTCCACCCCGCCGGTGCCGCCGGCCAGCTTTTGCTTGAGGGCTTCGAAGCCGGTCCGGAACACGCCGTCGCGGAACAGCGGCGTCAGCTCCGCCTCCTTGCCCGGATCGCAATCGAAGGTGGCTCGCCATTCGGCGAAGGTGCGGTCGCCCTTCGTCACCTTGGTCAGGCGCAGCGTGGCCTCGTAGTTGCGGGCCGGGATAGGGCTGGTCTGGAAGTCGTAGGTGAAGCTCATCGTCTGGTCGCAGAGCGAGAGCAGCTTCTCCCGGATGTGCGCCCCGTCCGCGAGCGTGAAGCTGCGGACGCATCCGACGCTGTCGCTCCGCCGACCCCCCTCGATCTCGCTGCGCACGATGCCGGGATGCCAGGCGGGCAGGGCGTTGAAGTCGCGCACGAGCGCCCAGACCAGACCGGCCGGGGCGTCCAAGACGGTGCTGTGGTAGGCCGTGTGCTGGCTCATGGTGCGTAGGCTCCCTCAAAAGGTCAGCGACTTGAAGCGGCGCGTCTGCTCGGTGAGCGCCGTCTCGGCGGGCAGGCGCTCCATGGAGGAGGCGCCGTAGAAGCCGTGGCAGAGGCGCGCGTTCTTCAGCACGTAGGCGGCGTCCTCCGGGCTGGAGATCGGCCCGCCGTGGCAGAGCACGATCACGTCGTCCCGGACGCGGCGCGCGGCCTCGGCCCATTCGTCCATGTCGCGCACGCAATCGGCCAGCGTGCGCGCCGTCTCGGCGCCGATCGCGCCGCCGGTGGTCAGGCCCATGTGGCACACGACCATGTCGGCGCCGGCCTTCGCCATCTCGGCCGCCTCGGCGGCGTTGAAGACGTAGGGGGTGGTCAGCATGTCCTTCGCGTGCGCCGCGCGGATCATGTCCACTTCGAGCGCGTAGGACATGCCGGTTTCTTCGAGGTTGGCGCGGAACACGCCGTCGATCAGGCCGACGGTCGGGAAGTTCTGCACGCCGGCGAAGCCGAGCGCCTTCAGCTCGTCCAGCAGCGCGTCCATGATGGCGAAGGGGTCGGTGCCGTTCACGCCGGCCAGCACGGGGGTGCGCTGGACGACCGGCAGCACCTCGCGCGCCATCTCCTTGACGATCTCGTTCGCGTTGCCGTAGGCGAGCAGGCCGGCGAGGGAGCCGCGGCCCGCCATGCGGTAGCGGCCGGAATTGTAGATGACGATGAGGTCGATGCCGCCGGCCTCCTCGCACTTGGCGGACAGGCCGGTGCCCGCGCCGCCGCCCACGATGGGCTGGCGGCGGGCGATCATGTCGCGGAACTTCGCCAGCAGATCCTGGCGCTGGAAGCGGGGCATGGACCGGTCTCCGTCAGGCGGCGATGTCGCGGAAGGCCTGCACCAGCGCGGCGGCGAAGGCGGGGTCGTTCAGGTTGTGCGGCAACTCCACGAGCCGCCGGTCCGCCGTCTGTCGGAGCGTGCCGCGGACGGCCGCGAACAGCGCCGCGTCCGCCTCCGGGTCGTGGAAGGGCATGCCGGGCGCGTCGATGGCGGAGACGCCGCCGAGCGGCAGGAGGAAGCGCACCGGGCCTTCGCAGCGGTTGAGGCGCGCGGCGATCCACTCGCCGACCGCCCGGTTCTCCTCCGGGGTGGTGCGCATCAGCGTCACTTGGGGATTGTGGACGTAGAGGTTGCGGGTGCGGAAGCGCTCCGGCACCGTCTCCTTCGCGCCGAAATTCACCATGTCGCAGGCGCCGACCGAGCCGACGTAGGGCAGCCGCGTGCGCGAAACGGCGCCGAAGCGGTCCTCGGTGCAGGGGAAGACCCCGCCCATGAGGAAGTCCGGCACCTCGGTCGTGGTGATGTCGAGCATCCCGCGCACCAGCCCCGACTCCGCCAGCTTCTCCATCGACTGGCCGCCGGTGCCGGTGGCGTGGAAGGTGTACACGTCGTACTCGGCCTCCAGCGCCTCCCGCGCCATGGTGCAGCAGGCGGTGGTGACGCCGAACATGGTCATGCCGAGGCCAGGCTTGTCGCCGCTGGCCTCCGGCACGGCCCATTTCGCCATGCCCGCGACGGCGTGGGCCGCGTTGCCGATCACGCGGCGGGTGATGGCGTTGAGGCCCGCCACGTCGGCGACGGAGTACATCATGGCGATGTCGTTCGGCCCGACATAGGCGGCGGTGTTGCCCGAGGCCACGGTGGAGACCATCAGCTTCGGCACCCCGACCGGCAAGCCGCGCATGGCCGCCGTCACCAGCGCCGTGTTGCCCGACCCGCCGAGGCCGAGCACCGCGCCGATGTCGTCCCGCGCGGCGAGGAAGCGCCCCAGCGCCTCCGCCATGCCGGCCACGGCCCGCCCGCGGTCGTCCAGGCCGAGCACCGCCGCCGCGCCGTCCGGGTGGTGCCGCGCCACCTCCGCCGCCGGGACGTCGCAGGCGCGGCCGGCGCCGCGCGTGCCCACATCGACCAGCACGGCGGGCACGCCCTGCGCCTCGATCAGCGCCTTCGCGTACCGCAATTCCCCTTCCTTCGTGTCGCAGGTGCCAACCACGTAGACCTTCGCCATGCGCGTTCCTCCCCGATCAGTGCCCGCCGCCGCCCGCCGCCGCCGCGCTCACGCCGAGGAAGCGGCGCTGGGCCGCCTCGTCTTCGAGCAGCGCGCGGGAGGGCATGGCGGCGGCGATGCGGCCGTTGACCATGACGGCGACCGTGCCGCAGACCTCGGTGGCCACGCCGAGGTTCTGCTCCACCAGCAGCAGGCCCACGCCCTCGCCCGGCAGGGCGCGCAGGATTTCGACGAGGCGGTCCACGACGACGGGCGCCAAGCCCTCCGAGGGCTCGTCCATGACCACGAGGCGCGGTTCGGTGAGCAGCGCGCGGGCGATGGCGACCATCTGCTGCTCCCCGCCCGAAAGCTGCGTGCCGCCGTTGTTCCGCCGTTCGGCGAGGCGCGGGAAGGTCTCGTAGACCCGCTCGATCGTCCAACGCGCGTTCTTGCCGCGCGAGACGAGGCGCAGGTGCTCATGGACCGTGAGGGAGGGGAAGACGCGCCTGCCCTGCGGCACGAGCGCGATCCCCGCGCGCGCCACCCGGTTCGCGGGAAGGCCGCGCATTTCCCGCCCGTCGAAGCGCACCGACCCGCCGGAAGCGCCGACCATGCCCATGACCGCTTGGCACAGCGTGGTCTTGCCCATGCCGTTGCGGCCGACCACGGCGAGGGGCTCGGCGCCGACCGAAAGGTGGATGCCTTGCAGCGCGTGCGCCTGGCCGTAGTGGACGTTGAGGTCCTGGATCTCCAGCATCGCCGCCGCTCCTCAGTGCGCGCGCCCGTGGCCGAGGTAGATCCGCTGCACCACCGGATCCCGCTCGATTCGGTCCGGCCGGCCTTCCACCACGACCGCGCCGTCCTTCATCACAGTGACCATGTCCGCGATCGGCAGCGCGACGTCCATGTCGTGCTCGATGAGGAGCAGGGTGAGCGCGCGGGGGAGGGCCCGGAGCAGCTTCATCAACTCGGGCCGCTCGACCGGCGAAAGGCCCGCGGCCGGCTCGTCCAGCATCAGCAGCCGCGGGTCGCAGGCCAGCGCCATCCCGACTTCCAACTGCCGTCGCTGCCCGTGCGACAGGGACGCCACCTCCGCCCCCAGCAGGTGGGACAGCCGCACCGTTTCGGCGAGGCGCCGCGCCGCGGCGCGGTCGGCGGCCGAGGGCAGGCGGAAACTGAAGCGGCCCGGCTTCGCCCCGCGGACGGCGACCACCAGGTTGTCGGCCACGGACAGCCCGTTGAACAGCAGCGAGTTCTGGTACGTGCGCCCCACGCCCCTCCGGGCGCGGCCGTGCGGCTTGAGGCGCGTGACATCCTCGCCGAACAGCACCACGCGGCCGCTCGTCGGGCGGAAGTCCCCGCAAACGAGGTTGAACAGCGTGGTCTTGCCGGCGCCGTTCGGCCCCAGCACGGCCCGCCGCTCCCCGCGCGCCACCGCCAGCGACACGCCGGCCACGGCCGCGAGCGCGCCGAAGCGCCGCCCCACGCCCTCCAGGCGCAGGGCGGCGGGCTCCGTTTCGATCGGCGGGGGGCCGCCCGCCATCAGGACGCGGCGACGCAGCCGGTGTTGTCGCGGCTCGGCGCGCCGAGGGCGAGGAACTGCGCCTCGGGCACGCCCAGCGTCTGGTTCACCTGCGGCGTGCGCCCGAAGGTGACGGTCTGCGCCCGGCCGTCCCGCTCCTCGATGCGGTTGAGGAAGATGTCGGAGACCGCTTGCCGGTTGTGGTCCAGGTGGAGGTCGGCGCCCATGGCGTTCTTGAAACGGAGCCCGGCCAGCGCCGCCTGGAACGCCTTCTGGTCGCCCCCCACGTCGCCGCGCACCTGCTCCAACGCCATGAGCACCCCTTGCAGGGCGGTGTAGTAGTTGAAGCCGTGGATGGAGGGGGACTGGAAGCCGCCCTCGTTCAGCCAGCGGGCGCGGTAGCGGGCCACGAACTCCTTCCAGGACGGCTCCTCGTGGACGTCCGCGAGGGGGCCGGCGCTGACCATGCCCATCATGATGCGGCGATGCGGCCCGCGGGCCGAGAGCATGGTCTGGTCCGCCATGATGGAGCCGCCGAGCAGCGGCAGGTTGCCGCCGGCCTGGGCGTACTGCGTCATGAAGGCGAGGCCGTCCGTGCCGCCGTGGACCACCACCAGCGCCCCCGCCGTGCGCGGGATGCGCGCGATGATGGAGGAGAAGTCCGTGGTGCCGAGCGGCGAGAAAAGGTAGGTCGCACGGCCGCCGGCGCGGCAGAACTCCAGGCTGAAGCCGAAGACCTGCGCGTAGGGGAAGGCGTAGTCGCCCGCCAGGACGGCGACCTCCTGCACGTTCATCGTGCGGCGGACGTGGTTGCCGAGGCCGGCCATCCACTGCGTGCCGTCCGTGCTGAAGCGGAAGAAGTTCGGGCTCGCGTTGCGCAGCGTGGTGTCGGACGCGCCGGAGGAGCCGTTGACGATCGTCTTGCCCGACAAGGTGCGGGAGTAGTCGCGGAGCGCGATGCCCTCGGCGCCCGAGAGCGGGCCTATGATCACATCCACCCGGTCCTGCTCCGCCAGCTTGCGGGCGCGGGCGAGCGCGACGTCGGCCTGGGCGTTGCTGCTTTCCCGGACCACCTCGATGCGCCGCCCGCCGGCTTGGCTGTTGTGCTGTTCGAGCAGCATCTGCATGCAGCGGAAGCTGTCCTGGCCGCCGGTGGCGAAGGGGCCTTCGAGCGTGGTGAGCCAGCCGAGGCGGATCGGCGCGTTCTGCGCGACCGCCGGGGTTTTGAGGCCGGTGGTGGCCGCCGCCGCGGCGCCGGTGGCGCCGAGCAGCAGGGCGCGGCGGTGGATGCGCAGGTCCATGTGTTTCCTCCCAACAACCGGTCCCACGGTGTTCCGGCGGCCTCGGTCGGGACCTTCCCGCGGCCGTGCGCCCCGTGCCGCCCCGACACCGGGGCCCGAGCTAGTCTTCCGCGGCCGTCGCGCGCTTCGCCACGCCCAGGACGCCGTCGGGGGAGGCGAGCACGATCAGCAGGAAAACCAGGCCGACCAGCGTGTTGAAGCGGTCCCGGTCGTAGAGGTCGGCCGCGAAGGTGTCGAACAGGGTGAAGATCAACGCACCGATGAAGGCGCCGATCGGGTGGCCGAGGCCGCCGATCACGCTCATGACCAGGACGTTCACCGTGGGGCCGAGGCCGATGGAGCCCGGCGTGATCCCGATGTTGTAGAACGTCACCAGCAGCCCGCCGCAACCCGCGATGAAGCCCGCGAGGCCGAAGGCGGCGATCCGGTGCAGCGCCGCGTGGTAGCCCAGGGCGTTCACCCGTCGCGCGTTGTCCCGCAGGCCTTGCAGCACCAGGCCGAAGGGCGTGCGCACCACGTACAGCACCAGCGCGTAGAGCAGCGCGGCGGAGGCGAGCGCCGCGTAGTAGAAGACGAATGGGTCGCGGAAGGGCCGGCCGAGGACCTCCGGGCCCACGACGTTGCGGATGCCCTCGTAGCCGTTGAACCAAGCTATGTTCGCCTGCGCGAAGAGGTGGAACCCCATGGCCAGCGCCAGCGTGATCATCAGCAGGTAGATGCCTTGGGTCCGCACGGCGATCGCGCCGATCAGCAGGCCGGACGCGGTCGCCGCCAGCAATGCGATCGGGACCGCCGCCGCATAGGGCACGCCGCCGACCAGGGAAGGCAGCGAGTCGGGCACCAGCACCGCCGCGACGTAGCCCGCCACGCCGCCCATCATGGTCTGCGCCAGGGACACGAAGCCGCCGTAGGTGGCGAGGAAGGTCAGCGACATGGCGACGATGCCGTAGGCGATGGCGCGGCCCAGGATGTTGGCCGTCCAGAAGGGCGGGATGAACAGCGGCAGGGCCGTCAGCGCCGCCAACAGCGCCAGTGAGGCGAGCACGGCCGGGGAGGGGAGGCGACCGTCGCTCAGGCGGGCCTCCCCAGGATGCCCTGCGGCCGCAGCGCGAGCACCGCGGCCATGATCAGGAAGGTCAGGATGACCGAATAGGTCGGGAACAGCGCCTGCCCGATCTGCTCCGCCATGCCCACCAGCAGGGCGCCGACCGCGGTGCCGGCGACCGACCCCATGCCGCCCACGATGACGACCACGAGCGAGGTCAGCAGGAAACGCACGTCCACCCCCTGCGCGAAGGGCTGCGCCGAACCGCCGATGACGCCGCCAAGCCCCGCCAGCCCCGCCCCCAGGGCGAAAACCGCGAGCGAGACGAGCGGCACGTTCACCCCCAGCGCGGTCAGCATCTGCCGGTCGTCCACGCCGGCCCGCACCATCAGCCCGAGCTTGGTCCGGTTCAGCAGCAGCCAGAGGCCGAGCCCCACCGCCACGGCGACGCCGATCTGGACCAGCCGGAAGGTGGGGTAGCGCCCGAGGCCCGGCAATTCGGTCGCGCCGAACAGCGCGTCCGGCGGGAAGAACTGCCGCGGGTTGCCGCCGAACACCGCGAGGAGCTGGTCCGCCGCCACGATGGAAACGCCGATCGTTACCAGCGCCTGCCGCAGCTCCTGCCCCTGCATCCAGCCGAGCAGCGCCGCCTGCATTGCCAAGCCGAAGACGGCCGCCGCCGCGATGCCGGCGCCGACGCCCGCGTACCAGGCCCACCAAGCGTCCCGGTCGTACAGCGGTTCGAACACCGCGTAGCCGACGTATGCGCCGACCAGGTACAGCGAGCCGTGCGCCATGTTCACGGTTCGCATGAGGCCGAAGATCAGCGAGAAGCCGCTGGCCACGATGAAATACAGCGCCGCGAGCGTGAGCCCGTTGAGCGCCACCGTGACGGCAAGGCTGCCCTCCACCGCGTTCCCTCCCGTCGCGTCCGCCGTTCCCGGCGGTGCGCGTCATTGTGCGACTCCGCCTCGCGCCGCTCGCGCCGGAGTCCCGTGGCGCGCCGCGCGCCACACCCGCGGCGCGGCAGCCTAAATCCGTTGGCGGATCGAAGGGAAGTGGGCAAAGCCGGGCAGCCGTGCCCAGGGCGCTTCGCAATCGCGCTCGTGATCCGCCCCCGGCCCGGGTCGCTCATCGCCGCTGAGGCGGCTTGATCGCTGCCCGGGGAGGCACCGGGAGCCTTCGGCGGGAGCGCGGCGCCGCCGCGCTCGGCCGCCTGCGCCATGGCTCAAACCGGTGGTCCTTGCGTAGAACCTGGGACATGCGCCGGCTTTGCCGGCGGCCCGCCGTCGATCCAGCAACGAGCGCGGGTCCAGGGATTGATCGGCCCCGGCTGGGCTGGTCAGATAACCAGGCTTTAGGGACCGGACGCGGGAGGAGACGTCGCATGCGAACCCTCAAAGGGCCGGCCATCTTCCTCGCGCAGTTCGCCGGCGACCGGCCGCCCTTCTCGAACCTCGCGGACATCGCGCGCTGGGCCGCCTCGCTCGGCTTCGAGGGCGTGCAGATCCCGTCGTGGGACGCGCGGCTGTTCGACCTGCGGCGCGCCGCGGAAAGCCGCGGCTACTGCGAGGAGGCGCAAGGGACGCTCGCCGAGGCCGGCGTGCAGGCCACCGAACTCTCCACCCACCTGCAAGGCCAGCTCGTCGCGGTCCACCCCGCCTACGACGCGGCCTTCGACGGCTTCGCCCCGCCCGCCGCGCGCGGAAACCCCGCGGCGCGCCAGGCCTGGGCGGTGGAGCAACTCGCGCTTGCCGCGCGCGCATCGCGCAACCTGGGCCTTTCCGCGCACGCCACCTTCTCCGGCGCGCTGGCCTGGCCCTACGTCTATCCGTGGCCGCAGCGCCCGGCCGGCCTGGTCGAGACCGCCTTCGACGAGCTGGCGCGGCGCTGGCGCCCCATCCTCGACGCCTTCGAAGAGCAGGGCGTGGACCTCTGCTACGAGATCCACCCGGGCGAAGACCTGCACGACGGGGCGAGCTTCGAGATGTTCCTGTCCCGGGTGGGCGACCACCCGCGCTGCAACATCCTCTACGACCCCAGCCACTTCGTCCTCCAGGCGCTCGACTACCTCGACTTCCTCGACATCTACCGCGAGCGCATCCGCATGTTCCACGTCAAGGACGCCGAGTTCCGGCCGACCGGCCGGCAGGGCGTCTACGGCGGGTACCAGGGCTGGGCGGAGCGCGCGGGCCGGTTCCGTTCGCTCGGCGACGGGCAGGTGGACTTCGGCGCCGTGTTCTCGAAGCTCGCGCAGCACGACTTCGACGGCTGGGCGGTGTTGGAGTGGGAATGCGCGCTGAAACACCCCGAGGACGGCGCGCGCGAAGGCGCCGAGTTCATCCGGCGCCACATCATCCGCGTGACGGAGCGGGCCTTCGACGACTTCGCCGGGAGCGGCGCGGACGAGGCGGCGAACCGGCGCATGCTGGGGATAGGCTGAGGTGGCCGCCGCGCGACGGCTCCGGCTCGGCATGGTGGGCGGCGGGCCGGGCGCCTTCATCGGCGGCGTGCATCGCATGGCCGCGCGGCTCGACGACCGCTGGGAACTGGTGGCCGGCGCCTTTTCCCGCGACCCGGACCGCGCCCGCGCCGCGGCCGCCAACCTGCACATTTCCCCGGGCCGCGCCTATCCCGATTTCCGCGCGATGGCGCGCGCCGAAGCGGCGCGGGCGGACGGGATCGACGCGGTTTCCGTGGTCACGCCCAACGCCTCCCACCACGCGGTCGCCCGCGCCTTCCTCGACGCCGGCATAAACGTCATCTGCGAGAAGCCGATGGCCACCGCGCTGCCCGACGCGCTCGATCTGGTGCGCGCGGCGCGGGAGGGCGGGCGCGCCTTCGTCCTGGCGCACAACTACACCGGCTACCCGATGGTTCGGCAGGCCCGCGCCATGGTCGCGGCCGGAGAACTCGGCGCGATCCGCGTGGTGCAGGCGGAGTACCCGCAGGACTGGCTCGCCACCCGGCTGGAAGACACCGGAAACCGGCAGGCCGCTTGGCGCGTGGACCCGGCGCAGGCGGGGCCGGCCGGGAGCCTCGGCGACCTCGGCACCCACGCGCACCACCTCACGGAGTTCGTGACGGGGCTTCGGCTGGAAGCGGTGTGCGCGGACCTCCAAGCCTTCGTGCCGGGCCGCGCGCTCGACGACAACGCGCACGTCCTGCTCCGCTTCCGAGGCGGGGCGCGCGGCGCGCTGTGGTCGAGCCAGGTGAGCCCGGGCAACGAGAACGCGCTCCGCCTCCGCGTCTACGGCGAGAAGGCGGGCCTCGAATGGTCGCAGGAGCACCCGAACCAACTCCGCTTCAGCCCGCTCGGCGAGGCGCCGCGCACCCTGGCGCGCGGCGGCGCGGGCGGGCTGCACCCGGCGGCGGCGGCGGCCACCCGGCTTCCGGCCGGCCATCCCGAAGGGTATCTGGAAGCCTTCGCCCAGCTCTACCGCGACGCGGCGGAGATCGTCGCCGCGCGCATGGAGGGGCGGGAGCCTGATCCGTTGGCGTCGCAGGTGCCGACGGCGGAGGACGGTGCGCGTGGCGTGCGGTTCCTGGAAGCCACTTTGGAATCGAGCCGGCGGGGCGTGTGGATCAACGCGGCGCTCGATCCGTGACGGACCGGCGCGGTCGAGGCGTCCGGGCGGGGCCGTTCCACGGCCGTCGCGGCGCCGGCCCCGGCGGCGCATGCGGGAGGCCACGGCCGCTGGGCCGCGCAACCGCCCGGCCCGCCGCGGACGTCTACCCGAAGAGGCGCGACACGGCCCGCAGCGGACCGGAGAAGAAGCCCGTCCTCGCCCGTTTCGGGCCGGCCCCGGCGGTCCGGGGCTTCTCTTCGTTGGCGGGCTCTTCCGGATCGGCCAGCACGGCCCCTTCGGGCGAAGCTTCCAGGACCAGGACGCGATCGTGGTGGCGCTCGAGGCCGGGGCGGTGGCCGATGGACACCACGGCCGTGTCCGGCAAGTCCTCGCGCAGCAAATCCATCATCGCGTCCTGGTTGGCCTCGTCGAGCGCCGCGGTCGCCTCGTCCAGGAAGATCCAGCGCGGCCGGTGCAGCAGCGTCCGCGCGAAGGCCAGGCGCTGCTGCTGGCCGAGCGACAAGGTGCGGTCCCAGCGCTCCTCTTCGTCCAACCGCTCCGCCAGTTCCTCCAGGCCGCACCGCCGCAGCGCCGCCGCCATGGCCGCGCCGTCGAAGGCTTCGGCCGGGGCGGGGTAGGCCAGGACAGCGCCCAGAGTGCCGAGCGGCAGGTAGGGGCGTTGCGGCAGGAACATCGCCGCGCCGCGCTCCGGCACGCGGATGCGTCCGGTTCCCCAGGGCCAAGCCCCGGCCAAGGCGCGGAAGAGCGTGGACTTGCCGGTGCCGCTCTCGCCTTGGATGAGCACCCGCTCGCCGGGGCGGACCACGGCGTCCGCTTGCCGCACCAGTGGCTTGCGGTCCGCGGTGGCGACCGCCACGCCTTGGAGCGACACCGTTTCCTCCCCGTCCGGACCGGGCCCCTCCTCGATCTCGAGCGCGCACTGGCGGTCGATGCAGCCCGCCGCCTCGACGCTGTCCTCCAGCTCGATCACGCGGTCCACATGGCTGGTCCAGTCGGCGAGCCTCGGGTAGTTGTCCATGAACCAGTTCAGTGCGCGCGTCACCTCGCCGAAGGCCGAACCCACCTGCATCAGCACGCCGAGGGAGATGGCGCCGGCGAAGTAGCGCGGCGAGGCGACCAGGATCGGGAACACCATCGTCACCATCCCGTAGGCCGAGGACAGCCCGACCAGGTTTCGCTCGGCCCGGTTCAGCTCGTGCATCACGCCCGTGACGCGGCCGAAGGCGCGCCGCAGCCCGCGCTCCTCGTCCGCCTCGCCGCGGATCATCGCCACGCCTTCGCTGTTCTCCCGCAAGCGCACCAGCGCGAAGCGATGGTCGCCCTCGGCCTCGTTGCGCCGGGCGTTGATGCCGGGCATCCGCCGGCCGACCGCCCAGGTCGCCCCCGCCCCCGCCGCGGCGTAGAGCAGCGCCGCGAGGACCATGTAGCCGGGGATCTCCACCTCCCGCCCCGCCAGCGCCACCGTCAAGGGGCCGGAGAGCGTCCAAAGGATTCCGACGAAGGACACCAGCAGCAGCACGGAGTGCAGCAGGCCCACGGCCATATCGACCGCGATCGACGTGGCCCAGCGGGCGTTCTCGCCGATGCGCTGGTCCGGGTTGTCGGCGGCGCCTTCGAGGAACTGCATGCGGTAATGGGCGGAGTCCGCGAGCATCCGGCGCTGCAGGTGCCGCACGAGCCAGTCGCGCCACCAGACCTGCAGGGTCTGGCGCGCCCAGAGCTGCAGCACCGCGGCGGCCGTGCCGGCCAGCGCGAGCACGGCGAAGACGCCCATCTGCGCCAGGAAGCGGTCGTGGTCGCGCTTGTCGAGCGCGTCGAAGAAGTCGCGATTCCACAGGTTCAGGCGCACCTGCACCGCGATCTGGAGCAAGGTCAGGCCGACCACGGCGGCGGTGATCGCCCAGGCGGAGCGCCACTCCTCCGAGGAGTAGTAGGCCGAGGCGAGGCGCCGCACCTTACGCGGGAAGCCGTCCCGCCCCCGCCAGGGGGGCGAGCCCCGCCCGCCGGCGGACGAACCGCCGGAACCGATGTCCGCTTCCACCTTGAGCACCTTGACCGTAATAAACCAAAATCTCATAGCATATTCTGGGAATAAGCTACCGAAGGTTGTGGGCGCGTTTCGGGGAACTAATCCGCGGAAGCCCACTGGGCAGGGCTTCCCCAGAGGAGAACGAGCCCCGAAGGAGCCCTGGACCGGTCCTCTCCGCGCCGCCACGATCGCTGCTTTCAGCACCGGGCTCCGCGCAGCTTCGGCTCCGCCGTACATGGCCGCCGCCCCCGGCGCGAGATGTTTACTGCAAATTCGTTTCTATCCTGGGGGCTGCCGGATTGCTCACGCGACCGGGTTTATAGTCGGGAGTGGCGCCAGGCTTCGAAGCCCGAGCCGGGTTGCCCGGACGGGCGCTACGCGGCGTGACGCCGAGGTCCCCCCGCCGACCACGAAGGCCGGCGCCGACCGGCCTCCGGTTAAGCCAGGAACTCGACCAGCAACCGGTTCACCCGCTCCGGCTCCTCGTGCTGCACCCAATGCGTCGCTTCGGGGAGGTGGAACGCCTCGCCGCGGGCGCAGAGCGCGAGGCCCGCCTCGACCAAGCCGCGGTCGAGAAAGGGGTCGCGGTCCCCCCAGACCACCCGCACCGGGACACGGATCCGCCCGGACGGGGACGGCCCGGCGAATCCGGGCAGCGCGCGGTACCAGTTCAGCATGGCGGTCAGCGCCCCGGGACGCGCCCACGCTGCGCGGTAACGGCGCAGGTCTTCATCCGAGAAAGCGCCCGGCCGGGATGTGCGGTCCAGGGACGCGCGCAGCCACGCGAAGTCGGCGGCGCCGAGCGTCCATTCGGGCAGCAGCGGCGCCTGGAAGAAGCCCGCGTACCAACTCCGCAGCGCCTGGGAGGGGTGCGCGCGCATGAAGGCCCGCACCGTCGCCGGGTGCGGGCCGTTGAGCACGGCGGCCCGTTCCACCCGCTCGGGGTTCCTCGCCGCGAGGTGCCACGCCACGACGCCGCCCCAGTCGTGGCCCACGACCGCGAAGCGCCCGCGGCCGAGCGCGTCGGCGAGGCCGAGCACGTCGTCGGCGAGCGTGTCGAGGGCGTAGGCCGCCACGCCGCCGGGCTTGTCGGACAGGTTGTAGCCCCGCTGGTCGGGCACCAGGACCCGCAGACCGGCCGCGGCGAGCGGCGCGATCTGCCGCCGCCAGCCGTACCAGAACTCCGGGAAACCGTGCAGCAGCACCACCAGCCGCCCGTCCGGCGGGCCGGCGGCCACGGCGTGCAGCTCGATGGTGTCGGCGCGGAGCCGCAGGGCTTCCATGCCCGGCATTCCGTAAGTGTCGGCCATGGCGCTGCGTCTCCGTCCCCCGCCGCCCCATTCGCTGCGGCTGTTTGACCCAACGCGCGGCAGGCGACAGTGGGGCATGCCGCCGCCGGCTTCTCGCGTCCGGCGGGAGGTCGTTCGTCCGATCGGCGCGCTTCCCCTGCGTTTTCCGCACGCCGGAACCGGGCCGGAACCCAGCCGTTCCAGGGTGTCGCCACCGGGCTTTCGGGGAGGAAAGAAGACCGTGGCAGGACAAAGCGGGCACCCCTTGCTGGGCGGTGGCCAGATCACCCGGCGGGACAAGATCGTTTCCGCCGGCGAGGCGGTCCGGCTCGTCCGCGACGGCGCCACCGTTGCGACCGGCGGCTTCGTCGGCATCGGGTTCGCGGAGGCCATCGCCGCGGAGTTGGAGCGGCGCTTCCGCGAGCACGGCCGGCCGCGCGAGCTGACGTTGATCTACGCCGCGGGCCAGGGCGACGGGAAGGAGCGAGGCCTCAACCACCTCGGTCACGAAGGGATGGTGCGGCGGGTGATCGGCGGGCACTGGGGGCTCTGCCCGAAGCTCCAGCGCCTCGCGCTCGAGAACAAGATCGAGGCGTACAACCTGCCCCAAGGGGTGATCTCGCACCTCTTCCGCGACATCGCCGCGGGCAAGCCCGGCACCGTGACGCGCGTGGGCCTCGACACCTTCGTCGATCCGCGGCACGGCGGCGGCAAGATCAACGCCCGCACCACCGAAGACTTGGTCGAGACGATCACTCTCCGTGGCGAGGAGCATCTCTTCTACCGCGCGCTGCCGATCGACGTGGCGATCCTGCGCGGCACCACCGCGGACCCCGACGGCAACATCACCATGGAGCGCGAGGCGCTCGTCCTCGAAGCGTTGGCCATCGCCACGGCGGCGCGCAACTCCGGCGGCGTGGTCATCGTGCAGGTGGAGCGCTTGGCCGAGGCGGGCAGCCTCCACTCCCGCCTGGTGCGCATCCCCGGCGCCTTGGTGGACTGCGTGGTGGTCGCCGGGCCGGAAGAGCACTGGCAGACCTTCGCCACCCCCTACAACCCGGCCTTCAGCGGCGAAACCCGCGTGCCGATGCGCTCCCTGCCGCCCATGGAGATGGGGCCGCGCAAGGTCATCGCCCGCCGCGCCGCCTTCGAGCTGCGCCCCAACAGCGTCGTCAACCTCGGCATCGGCATGCCGGAGGGGGTGGCCAGCGTCGCCAACGAGGAGCGGATGCTGGAGTACCTGACGCTGACCACCGAGCCGGGCACGGTCGGCGGGTTGCCGGCCGGCGGCCTCGACTTCGGCGCGGCGAGCAACGTCCAGGCGCTGGTGGACCAGCCCGCGCAGTTCGACTTCTACGACGGCGGGGGCCTCGACGCGGCCTTCCTCGGCATGGCGCAGGTTGACCGCGAGGGGAACGTCAACGTCAGCAAGTTCGGGCCTCGGCTGGCGGGCGCGGGCGGCTTCATCAACATCAGCCAGAACGCCAAGAAAGTCGTCTTCCTCGGCACCTTCGCGGCCCGCGGCGACCCCAAGTTCGTGGAGCGCGTCGAGCACCGCACCTTCAGCGGCCGCTTGTCGGCGCGGCGCGGCCAACCCGTCCTCTACGTCACGGACCGCTGCGTGTTCCGCCTCACCCCGGAAGGTCTGGAATTGACCGAGGTGGCCCCCGGCCTGGACGTCGAACGCGACGTCCTGGCCCCCATGGCCTTCCGGCCGCTGGTCCCGAAAGAGCCGGCGCCCATGGACCCCCGCATCTTCGCCGCCGGCCCGATGCACTACCGCGAGGAATGGTTGAGCCTGCCGCTGGAGGCGCGCCTGTTCTACGACCCGGCGGAAGGCGTGTTCTTCATCAACTTCGAGGGCTTCGGCATCAGGCGGCGCGAGGACATCGAGCGCGTCCGGGAAGCGGTGGAGGAGCGCCTCGCGCCGCTGGGCCGCAAGGTGCCGGCCATCGTGAATTACGACCATTTCACGATCGTGCCCGAACTGCTGGACGCGTACACCGAAATGGTGGGCGACCTGGTGCGGCGGTTCTACGCCGGCGTCACCCGCTACACGACGAGCGCGTTCCTCCACATGAAGCTCGGAGACGCGCTACGCCGGCGCGACGTGGCGCCGCACATCTACGAGGGCCGCGAGGAGGCCGAGGGCCGCCTGCGCGCCTTGGCGGGCGGTGAAACCGGGGGAGAATGACCGTGGAACGGGCATGGAAGACGGTGGCGGAACTCCTCGGGCCGCGCCGCGGCGTCGTGCTCTCCGTCCCCGCCGGCGCCTCCGTCCATGCGGCGCTCGAAAGCATGGCCGAGCACGACGTCGGCGTGCTGGTCGTGCTGGAAGGCGACAAGCCGGCCGGCATCTTCTCCGAGCGCGACCTCGCGCGGAAGGTGGAGCTGCGGGGCCGCGCGGCGAAGACCACCACGGTGCGCGAGGTCATGACGCCGGAGGTCCTCTACGTGACGCCGGAGCACACGCTGGATCGGTGCCTGGCGCTCATGAGGAAGGACCGCGTGCGCCACCTCGCCGTGGCCGAAGGCGGCAGGGTCGTCGGCGTGGTGTCCGCCCGCGACATCCTCGTGGACGTGGTCGCGGCGGACGAGAAGCACATCCGGAACCTGCAAGCCGACCGGTTGGTGATGACAACCAACACCGGCGCCTACTGACCACGTGAGTCACCGCGCGGCGCGCTCCCGCCACGGAGGACCGGCATGAGCTTCCTGATCACCGTGGGCGCCCTGGCCTTCCTGATGTTCGTCGCGTACAGGGGTTTCAGCGTTATCCTGTTCGCGCCGGTGGCGGCGATGGGGGCCGTGCTGCTCACCGACCCCGCGGCGGTGCCGCCGGTCTTCACCGGCGTCTTCATGGACAAGATGGTCGGCTTCGTGAAGCTCTACTTCCCCGTGTTCCTGCTCGGCGCCGTGTTCGGGAAGGTGATCGAGCTGTCGGGGTTTTCGAAGTCGATCGTCGCGGCGGTGATCGGGATGGTCGGCCGGCAGCGCGCCATGCTGGCCATCGTGCTGGTCTGCGCGGTCCTGACCTACGGCGGCGTGTCGCTGTTCGTGGTGGTGTTCGCGGCCTACCCCTTCGCGGCGGAGATGTTCAGGCAGAGCGACATCCCGAAGCGGCTGATCCCCGGCACGATCGCGCTCGGCGCCTTCACCTTCACGATGGACTCGCTGCCGGGCACGCCGCAGATCCAGAACATCATCCCCACCACCTTCTTCCGCACGGACACCTGGGCGGCGCCTGTCCTCGGCACGATCGGGGCGGCGTTCATCCTCGCGGTGGGCCTCGCGTACCTGGAATGGCGCCGCCGACGGGCCGCCGCCGCGGGCGAGGGCTACGGCGAGGGCCACACGAACGAACCCGAGCCGGCCGCCGACGAGGCGCTGCCGCACCCCGCCGTCGCCATCCTGCCCCTCGTGGTTGTGGGGGCGCTGAACTTGGTCTTCACCTCCCTGATCGCCGCCCGGTACGGGGCGCGGCACGAGGTCGCGCTCGCGGGCATGGCGCAGCCCCTGGTCACGCAGGTCCCCTCGGTCGCAGCGATCTGGGCGGTGCTGGGCGCGTTGCTGGCCGGCATCCTCACCGTGCTCGCCTTCGCCTACGGGCGGGTGGCCCGGCGGTTCGCGGAAGGCTCGAAGGCGGCGGTGGGCGGCGCCCTGCTCGCCTCCATGAACACGGCCGCCGAGTACGGCTTCGGCGCGGTGATCGCGGCCTTGCCGGGCTTCCTGGTGATCCGCGAGGCGCTGCGGGCGATCCCGAACCCGCTCGTCAACGAGGCGATCAGCGTCACGGTCCTCGCGGGCGTCACCGGCTCCGCGTCGGGCGGCATGAGCATCGCGCTCGCGGCCATGGCCGACCAGTTCATCGCCGGCGCGGAGGCTGCCGGCATCCCGCTCGAAGTGCTGCACCGGGTGGCCTCCATGGCGAGCGGGGGCATGGACACGCTGCCGCACAACGGGGCGGTGATCACGCTGCTCGCCGTCACCGGGCTCACCCACCGGCAGTCCTACGGCGACATCTTCGCCATCACCCTCACCAAGACCGCCGCGGTCTTCGTGGTCATCGCCGTCTACTACCTCACCGGGATCACCTGAGCCGCGGGCGAAGCCGGCGCGGCGGGCCCCCGTCGCCCCGAGCCGCGCGAAGCGCCGGGATGGCGCGTCCTTCGCCAGCGGCGGTCCGCCCGCCCGTGCTGTAGCGCCGGCCTTGCTTGTGCCGGGTGCGGTTGCGAGTCCACCTTGCGGGAAACGCCGGAAGAGCAAAGGGAGGACATGCCATGCTCACCCGTCGCCGCGTGGGGACCGGAGCACTGCTGGCCGCCGCATCGGCCGCGACGCCGCGCGTCGCCACCCGCGCCCAAACCGCTTGGCCCGGCGAACGGCCGGTCGAGGTCGTCGTCCCCTACCCGCCGGGCGGCGGCGTGGACACGACGACACGCCTCGTCCTGCGCTTCGCGCCAAACCACTTGCCCGGGGCGCGCTTCGTCGCGGTTAACCGGCCCGGCGCGGGCGGGCAGCTCGGCTACGAGGCGGCCTTCAACGCGCCCGCCGACGGCTGGACGCTGTGCGCCGTGACCGCCCCGGCGATGCCCGCGATGCCGATCGAGCGGGCGGTGCGCTACCGGCCGCTCGGGTGGACTTTCTTCGCCAACGTGGTGGACGACCCGAACGCCTTCTACGTGGCCGCCGGCTCGCGCCTGCGGACATTGGCAGACCTGGCGGCGGCGGCGCGGGAGCGGCCGGCGGGGCTCAGCTACGGCAGCACGGGCGTGGGCGGGGACGACCACATCGCCATGCTCGCCTTCGAGGCGCTGTCCGGCATCCCGCCCATGGTGCACGCGCCGTTCGCGGGCAACGCCCCGGCGATGCAGGCGCTGCTCGGCGGGCACCTCGCCCTGCTGGTCGGCAACATCGGCGAAAGCCTGTCCTTGCTGCGGGAGGGCCAACTCCGGTGCCTCGGCGTCGCCGCACCGGCCCGGATGCCGCAGGCCGCGGACGCGCCGACCTTCCGCGAACAGGGCTTCGACCTGGTGTCCGGCGCGTCCCGCGGGCTGGTCGGGCCGCCCGGAATGCCCACCCCGGTCCGAGCGCGGCTGGAGGCGGCCTTCGCTGCCACGCTGTCCGATCCCGCCTTCGTGCAGGAGGCGCAGCGGTTGGGCATGCCGCTGCGCCCGCTGCTCGGGGAGGAGTACGGCAGGATGCTGGCCACGATGGACGCTTCGCTCCGCAGCCTCTGGCAACGCCGGCCTTGGCGGGAAGGGTAGCGGCCCGGACCGGTCGCGGGCGTCGCCGAACGGCTCGGCGCTCTGCTGAGGGCGCGGCACGGCATTGCCGCGCGACGGGAAGAACGCAACCGAGGGTAGCTCGCGCGATCGGACCCGGGTGTGGGTCGATCGCCCGCCGGCGTCAGTGCGAGGAGCCGCCCGCGTCGGCGCCCCACACCGCCCGCAACCGGGCATCACGGCCGCAGTTCCAGCGGTAAAAGCGGTAGCGCGCCGGATTCTTCACGTAGTAGTCCTGGTGGTAGTCCTCGGCCGGCCAGAACGGCGCGGCGTCGCGGATGGGCGTCGCCAACGGCCGGCGCAGCCGCCCCTCCGCCTCCGCCTTGGACGCTTCGGCGAGCCGCCGCTGCTCGGCGTTCTGCGCGAAGATGGCTGTCGCGTAGGACTCGCCCCGGTCGCAGAACTGGCCGTCGGCGTCCAGCGGATCGACGTTGCGCCAGAACACCTCCAGCAGCCGCGCGTAGCCGACGCGCGCCGGGTCGAACAGGATGTGCACCGCTTCGAGGTGGCCGGTGCCGCCGGCCGTCACCGCTTCGTAGCTCGGCCGCGCGAGGTGGCCGCCGGCGTAGCCCGACGTGGTGGCGAGCACGCCGTCGAGCGCGTCGAAGGGCGGCTCCATGCACCAGAAGCAGCCGCCGGCGAAAACAGCGGCGGCCTGCCCCCGACCGGGCGGGGGCAGCGCGCCGGTCTGTTGCGCGGCGGCGGCGCGCGACATCGCCGCGATGCCGAGCGCCGCGAGCAGGCCGCGCCGGTTCACGACTGCGGCCCCGCGGCAGACGGGCGGAAGGCCATCGCGACGCCGTTCATGCAGTAGCGCTTGCCGGTCGGCCGCGGCCCGTCGTCGAAGACGTGGCCGAGGTGGCCGCCGCAGCGCGCGCAATGCACCTCAGTCCGGGTCTGCCAGAAGAGGCCGCGGTCGGTTTGCGTGCCGACGGCGCCCTCGATCGGCGCCCAGAAGCTCGGCCAGCCGGTGCGGCTGTCGTACTTGGTCGCGCTGTCGAACAGGGGCAGGTCGCAACCGGCGCAGTGGAACAGGCCTTTGCGGCTTTCGCGGTCGAGCGGGCTCGTGCCGGCGCGTTCGGTGCCGTGTCCGCGCAGCACCTCGAACTGATCAGGCGTCAGGCGGCGGCGCCACTCGGCTTCGCTGTGCTCCACCTCGAAGCGGCGGGCCGGCGTGGTTGCCCCGCCGCGGCCGGACAGGCCGAACAAACCCGCGCCTCCGACGGCGGCGGCGATCAGTATGGACCTGCGATGCTGCACGCCTTGTTCCCTTCTATGAGGTCATCGCGAAGTTCGCTCGACACGAGGCCGCGGTTACGAGCAAGCCTGCCTGCCGGTTTCCCTGCACCGCGACAACTGTTCTTCCCTTTGCATTCCGGTGAACATGGGAGCGTTCCGGAACCAGCACCAGAGGCTGTCATGGACAGACAGGAGGGCCAGCTTGCGGGCGTGATGGTCCGCAAGGCTCGCCCGTCCGACGTGCCCGACGAAGAATGGGCGCTGGTGGCGCCCTGCTAGGCGTCGCTGCCCTAGGCCGCCGGGCGGCGGCGGCGGCCGCGCCCGAGGCCGGATCGGCCGGCGCCGCCGGACGCCCTCCCTGTCCAGCGGCGCTTTCCGCCCCCGCTCCCTGCGGCAGCGCGGGCCGGGGTGCGTTCAACGCCCGGCGGCGACGTCCCGCCGCGCCGGTCCCGCGATCCGCTCGGCCTCGTCGAGGCCGTTGTTCACGAAGAACTCGTCGCGCGGGAACATGTCGGTCAGCGGCGCGGGCACGCGCGGGTCCTCCGGGCTCCAAACGGTCGCCGGCCCGCCCGCGACCAGCGGAACGAAGTTCTCGGATCCGGCGCCGTCGTTGCCGCGCGCGAGGTGCGCGGCGACGGCCGGGTCGGCGAGCCGCTCGGCGAGGCGGCGCCCCGCGTCGGCAATCGGCCGATCGCTGCCGACGAGCATGTTGGCCGGCCGCAGGAGCACCGCGTGCGGGAACACCGCGGCGAAGGTTTCGACCGCGCGGCGGCTCGGCGCCCACTGCACGTAGAGCCCGCCGGGGGCGAGGCGACGGCGCACCCCCTCCAGGAACTCGCGGCTGTAGAGCAGCCCGCTGTGCGAACTGCGCGGCTGCACGGCGTCCGCCTGGATCACGTCGTAGCGCTCGTCGCCGCGCGCCAGCGCCCGGCGCCCGTCGCCGTGCTCCAACCGGACGCGCGGGTCGGCGAGCAGCGCCGCCACCGCGCCCTCGGGCCGCAGCCGGGCGATGTCGCCGAGCGCGCTCAGGACCGGCGCGACGATCTCCACGGCCCGCACCTCGCGCGTCGCCGGCGAGACCGTGGCGCCCCAGGGGCTGCCGCCGCTGCCGACGCCGATCACGAGCACCCGCCGCGGGTCCGGGTGCAGCAACGGGCCGGCGGCGCCGAGCAGCATGTGGTAGGACCAGAACGGGATGTTGCCTTGGCTGTAGCCCATGATGAAGAAGGGCCCGCGCGGCCGCTGCGGGTCGCGCTGGTCGTCGCGCCAGTAGGCGATGCCGGAGCGGTCCTCGGCCCAGGCCGTCGCCACCCCCGGCGGCCGGACGTGCATGCGGTTCCAGAACGCCGCGTTGGACGGCACGGCCACCACCGCGGCGGCGCAGGCCGCGGCCAGCGCCAGCTCCGGCGCGCGCCGCCGCCACGGGCCGCCGGCGCGCCACAGCCACCCCAGCAACAGGACCAGGGAAAGCGCCGCCAGCAGCCGCAGCGTCCCGGCGGTGCCCAGGAAGTGCAGGGACACGAGCCCCGTGCCCAATGACCCGGCGGCGTTGCCGGCGATGTTGGCGAGCTGCACCCAACCGACCCGCGCGCCCACCCTCGCCAGGTCTTGCTGCACCGCCCGCTGCACGAGCGGGAAGGTCATGCCGATCAGGAAGGAGGGCGGCCCGACGACGAGGACCGTCAGCGCGATGGTGGCGAGGAACGACCGCCCCCCGAGCCGCCACTGGTCCACCAGGAGGTAGTTCCGGAGCGGCCAGTGCGGGAGCGCCAGCCAGAGCGCCAGGATCAGCGCCGCGGCCAGCACGAAGCCGCCGCTTTGCGCCAGGAAGAAGGCGGGGCGCGGGTCGCGCAGGCGCCGGACCAGCCGCGACGCGAAGGCGATGCCGGCGCCGTCGGCCAGCAGGAACACGCCGAGCACGGTGGGGAACAGGTAGGCGTGGAACTGCCCGACCTGCCCCAGCAGCCGCACCCACAGGATCTCCAGGGCGACGACCACGAAGCCCGACAGGAACACCAGCCCGCACCAGAGCGGCAGCCCGCCGAAGGGCGCCGCCGCTCCCGGTTCGGTCGCGGCGGGGGCGGCGGTCCGGCCCGGGACCGGCGCCGCTTGGGCGCGCAGGGCGGGCAACAGGCTGAGCGCGATCAGCGCGGCGCCGATGTCGAGCGCGGCGGCGACGAGGAGGGTGCCCACGAAGCCGACGTTGCCGACCAGCAGCCAACCGCCCGCCAGCGCCCCGGCCCCGGCGCCGAGCGTGTTCAGCCCGTAGAGCCAGCCGATCCGCTCGGCCACCGTGTCGAGCGAGGTCGCCACCGCCCGCGCCAGCAGCGGCAAGGACGCGCCCATCAGGGCGGTGGGCAGCGCCATCCCCGCGAAGCACAACGCGAACACGGCCGCCGGGGCGTCCACCACGCCCGCCAGCTCCACCGCCAACAGGTCGTAGAGGAAAGATTTGGACAGCAGCGCGAAAACCGCCACCCCGGCCTCGCAGAGCGCGAAGCCGAGCAGCGCGCGAGCGGGCGGCAGCCGATCGGCCGCTTTCGCCCCGACCAAGCTGCCGATGCCCAGGCCGGTGAGGAAAGCGCCGGCCACCAGGGCCGCGCTGACGGTGTCGGAGCCGGCGAAGATGCCGAGCATGCGCTGCCAGACCACTTGGCAGAGCAGGGCGCCAAAGCCGGAGCAGAAGAAAGCCGTCGCTAGGCGCGCCATC
>CADCTL010000031.1 GCA_902805625.1 uncultured Acetobacteraceae bacterium | reverse complement strand
CCAGCGAGACCAGGACCACAGTTCGGCTAAGCCTATAGAAAGATTGGCGGACCCGAGACGATTCGAACGTCCGGCCTTTGCCTTCGGAGGGCAACGCTCTATCCAGCTGAGCTACGGGTCCGTCGCCTTCTTCATAACCCGCCGCGTGGGGCAGCGGAAGCCCCGCCCATGGGGATTGGCTCCGCCCCTGGTTCTGCCCCTAAACTCGGTCCAACCCAGCTGGGCCGCGCGGGAGCCCGGCACCTTGGACAAGGGCCGCCGGCACAGGAAGGAACGGAGCGATGGACGGCACCCCGGCGCACGGCAACACCCAGCAGGCGCAGTTGCAATCCCTCTACGCGGAAATGCGCCCGCATGGCCTCTTCCCGCTCTGGGAGGTGCTCCACGCCCTCGTCACGCCGACCCCGCGCTCCCCGGCGCAGGCGCACCACTGGCCTTATGCGCCCGCGCGGGACCTGCTGCTCCGCGCGGGCGACCTCATCAGCGCCGAGCAGGCGGAGCGCCGCGTGCTGATCCTGGAAAACCCCGGCATGCCAGGAAGCTCCGCCGTCACGCCCAGCCTCTACGCCGGCTTGCAGCTCATCCTCCCCGGCGAGGTCGCGCCGGCCCACCGCCACACGCAGTGCGCGCTCCGCTTCGTCATGGAGGGCGACGGCGCCTTCACCGCGGTCGACGGCGAGCGCGCGGTGATGCGCCCCTTCGACCTCGTGCTCACGCCCAACTGGCAGTGGCACGACCACGGCAACGACAGCGGCCGGCCGATGGTCTGGCTGGACGGATTGGACATCCCGACCGTGCGCTTCTACGACGCCTCTTTCGCCGAGCGCCTGGAGCGGGCGGCGCAGAGCGAGACGCTGGCCCCCGGCGACAGCACGCGCCGCTACGGCCGCAACATGCGGCCCTTCCGCGCCACCGCCGCGGACCGGCGCCCGGCGCACCAGCCGCTCTTCCACTACCCCTACGCCGAGTGGCGCGAGAGCCTCCTGTCGCTCGCCGCCGCGGAGGAGCCGGACCCGCACCTCGGCCACGCGATGGAGTTCGTGAACCCGGCCGACGGCGGCCCGGTCATGCCCACCATCGCCGCCCACGTCCGCCACCTCCCCGCCGGCTTCGAGACCCGCCCGCGCCGCTCCACGGACGGCACGGTGCTGGTGGTGGTCGAGGGGCGCGGCACGGCGCGGGTGGAAGGGCGGGAATTCCCCTTGTCCGAGCGCGACCTGCTGGTGGTGCCTTCCTGGCACGCGCTCCAACTGCGCGCGGAGAGCCGGCTGGTGCTGTTCGGCTACTCCGACAAGGCGGCGCAGGAGAAGCTGCGCCTGTTCCGGGAGGAGCGCGCCGACGCCTGAGAACCGGCGCGCGAACCCGCCCTCCGCCCCCGCGTTCGCCCCGCAACCGATGCAGTAGGGGACCGCCATGTCCGGCCAGAACAAGCCCACGACCAACGCCCAGGAGCGCGCCGACCGCACCTCCGACCAGAACGTCGAGACGGCGGTGGAGGGCACCTTTCCCGCCAGCGACCCCATGTCCACCATCGCCTCCCAGGGTGCGCGGGCCGTGCCCCCGGAAGAGATGATGCACGCGAGCGACTCGAAGCCGCGGGGCGACACGGCCACCCTGACCGCCCGGTTCGAAAGCCAGGAAACCGCGAAGCTCGCGGTCGAAGCGCTGGTGCGCGACGGCCCGATCGACCGCCGCTGCGCGGAGGTCGAGGCCGCCGGCGACGCGGCGACGGTGCGCCTCGCCGTCCCGCACGCCGACCAGCAGCGGCTCGAAGAGATGCTGCGCCGGCAATCCGGCCGGACGGGCTGACGCCCCCGGCCGCCGGCTACCCCGGCGGCTTGGCCTGGGAGGCGGCGCCCGCGGCCTGCACCCCTTTGGTGGTGGAGTACTCGAAGTGCAGCGCCTCCCCCGGGAAGACCAGCGGGTGGATGGCGTGCGCCGCCATGGCCGCTTCCGAGAAGCCTTGCAGGATCAGCTTGAGCTTGCCCGGATAGGCGGCGATGTCGCCGACCGCGAAGACGCCGGGCAGGCTGGTCCGGCAGGTGGAGGGCTCCACGGAGACGTGGCTGCGGTCCAGCCCCAGGCCCCACTCGGCGATGGGCCCCAACTCCATGGACAAGCCGAAGAAGGCCAGCAAGTGGTCCGCCGGCACCGTCTGCGTTTCGCCCTTCATGGTCGCCAGCACCACGCCCGAAAGGCGCGACCCGTCGCCCTCCAGCGCGCGGAGCTGGTAGGGCACCGCCATCTCGACCTCGCCGCGCGCCGCCGCCTCTTCCAGCCGCGCGGCGCTCTCCGGCGCGGCCCGGAACTTCGGCCGGCGATGGACCATGGTGACGTGGGCTATGCCCTTGAGCGACAGCGCCCAATCCACCGCCGAGTCGCCCCCGCCCGCGATCACCACGCGCTTCCCGGCGAACTCCTCCCGCCGCGCCACCATGTAGCGCACGGCGCCGGAAGCCTCGTAACCGGCCAAGCGCTCCAGCGGCGGCCGGTTCGGCCCGAAGGCGCCGGCGCCCGCGGCCACGACCACCGCCCGCGCCCGCACCGTGTCCCCCTGCGAGGTGCCGAGGGTGAACACGCCATCGGTTTGCGAAAGCCGCTCCACCCGCCGCCCGAGCAGGTAGAGCGGGGTGAAGGGCGCCGCCTGCCGCTCCAGCCGCTCGATCAGCGCCGCCGCGTCGATGGCGGGGTGCGCGGGGATGTCGTAGATCGGCTTCTCCGGGTACAGCGCGGTGCATTGCCCGCCGATCGCGTCCAGCGCGTCGATCACCGCGCAGCGCATCCGCAGCATCCCGCACTCGAACACCGCGAACAGCCCGACCGGCCCGGCCCCGATGATGGCAACGTCCGTCTCGACCGTGGCCGCCATGATCCCCTTTCCCCGAACAGGCCCGGGACATAGGGCGGGGGTGCCCGGGCGGGAAGCCGGATCGTGACGGCGGCGTAGACGATGCCGGGACACGACGGCGTCCGATCCGCGCGCCCCGCCTCTCGGAACATCTTCCAAGAATCCGCGCCGCACCTTAGAGGATAGACCGGCGCCCGCCCTTCGCGCGGGCCGCGCACACGAAGCGATGGCCCGACGTGGGGGAAGGCCCGATCACCTTGCACCTGGACAGCCTCGCCGCCACCGAGCGCCTCGCCGCGCGCCTGGCCTCGGTCCTCCGGCCGGGCGACGCGCTGCTGCTGGAAGGGCCGCTCGGCGCCGGCAAGAGCGCGCTCGCCCGCGCCGTGCTGCGCCGCTTGGCGGGCGACCCGGCGCTGGAGGTGCCCTCGCCCTCCTTCACCCTGGTGCAGTCCTACGACCTGCCGGACGGCGGCGCGGCGCACCACTACGACCTGTACCGCCTGTCTGGCCCCGCCGACCTCGCCGAACTCGGCTGGGACGAGGCGCGGGAGGGCATCGTCCTGGTGGAATGGC
>CADCTL010000030.1 GCA_902805625.1 uncultured Acetobacteraceae bacterium | reverse complement strand
GTCCGCGGGTGCGTCTGCGTCTTGCGGAAGGTCTGGTGCAGCGCCTCCACGAGCTCCGGGTCCATGCCCTTCGGCCCGGCGACGCCGTAGGGCGAGGTCACCGCCATGCCGTAGCCGAGCTCGAGCAGCGTCGGCGCGTCCGGCAGGCTGCGGAGGCGCTGGCGCGTCCAGACCGCGAGCAGCCTGAGCTGCCCGGCCTCGACGTTCGGCTGCCACGAGTTCGAGTTGGCGATGCAGTCGATCTGGCGCGCGAGCAGGGCGGTGATGTTCTCCGAGGTGCCGCGGTAAGGCACGTGGGTCATCTGCACGCCCTCCTTCTCGCAGAGCTCCTCCATCGCCAGGTGGTTGGAGGTTGCGATCCCCGAGGTGCCGTAGGTGAGCTCGCCCGGCCGGCGGCGCGCCTCCGCCCACATGTCGGCGAGCGTCTTCCAGCCCGAAGCCGGGTGCACCACGTGGCCGAACACGAAGCCGGTCTGCTGCATGACGTAGCTGAAGTCGTCCACCGGGTGCCAGGTGCGCTGCTTGGTCAGGAAAGGGTGGCGGATCACCGACAGGTGGTGGTGCGCCACCGTGTGGCCGTCCGGCCGCGCCTGGAAGAGCGCCTGCGCGGCGAGCGTGCCGCGCGCGCCGGGGCGGTTCTCGATGACCAGCGACTGGCCGGTGTCCTGCTGGAACAGCTCCGCCTGCAGCCGCATGAAGCCGTCCAGGATGCCGCCCGGAGCCCAGGGGATCAGGAAGCGGACCGGCCGGCTCGGGAACCGTCCCTGGCCGACGGCCGGACGCGCGAGCGCCGCCGTGGCGAGTGCGGCGCCGAGAGCGGCGCGGCGTCCGATGGAGTTCGTGGTCATCGTTGTCTCCTCCCCGCGAGGCTGCCGCCGCGCCGCGACCCGCCCGTGCTCCGCCCGGTGCGCTGTCCGCTCGCGGCAGCCTTCGCGGCCATCCTACACCGACCCTGGCAAAGGCTCGGCCCTCATCCGGACGCTTCGGCCCTGGACGGATCCCCGCCGGGTGCGCCGCAGGCACCGTTATCCGGGGAGGGTCGGACTCCGTGAGCCCGGCAAACTGGCGGTCGAGCTCGCCTTGCTTCCGGCCCAGCGCAGCTGCGCCGGCATGATGGCGCCGCGCAGCGCCGCCCTCCCCGACGACGAGTGGAGCGTCTGACCCGGCGGGCGGCACAGCGCCCCAGCACGCCGTCAAGCCGGGTTTCTTCACCGACCCGCCGTTCGCCTGACGAGCCGGCCGGCCCGCAAGGCCGGTCCGCCATGTCCGCCGCGCGTCGCAGGCCAGCGCTGCGACGTCGGAGGCCGCAGGTAGCCTTGGTGGTTGGGTGCCGCACCGGACGCGGCGCCGGCGTGCTGCCCTGCCGTACGTCTGCCTCGGCACCGTGACGGGCAGGAGCCCATTGGCGACCCGGTTCGTCCCCTCGCCGAGATGGGGTGAATGCGCGGAAACAGCGCCCTCGCCTTCCGCCGCGCCGCCAGTCGCGGCCGGGGCGCCCGGCTGCGTCGCGGGCGAGACACACACGAAAAACTATCGTGATTGGAGTTTGCTGCGTCGCAGCATAAGTCTGGTCCTGGGTTTGGGGAGGAACAAACCGAAGGTCCGAACCCATGTCTGAAACAGCATTCTTGTTCGCCACCCTGGCTGCCCTGCTGGCCGCAAAGGGCTTCGCCCTCGTCGCCGTTGACAAGGGCCGCTCCGACGACCTGCCGCGGCCGAACAAGATCGACCAATCCCGGTCGTCACGACGAGCCGCAGCATCATAGCAATGCAGCATTGAATCTTTTCGCGGCCGTGCTGCATAACTCGGCGCTGTGGATGCGCCGAGTTCCACGCTCGCGCGGCAGCGCACACGACAATTGAGTGGAGTTGCACGGACCGGTGAGCTCGGCTCATCATTCGGCCATGCCCCTTCCGCTTCCCCTCTCGGCGCTTCGGGCCTTCGAGGCGGCGGCACGCACCGGCTCCTTCCGCACCGCCGCGGAGGATCTCAGCCTTACGCCCAGCGCGGTGAGCCACGCGATCCGGGGTCTGGAGCAGACGCTGGGCGCGGCGCTGTTCCTGCGTGAGGGGCGCTCAGTCCGCCTCACTAGCGATGGCCGGACTTTGATGCGGCATGTCGAGCGCGGCTTCGGAGAGTTGCAGCTCGGCATCGGCAGCGTCTTGGCGCAGGCGCCCCGGCTGCTCAGGGTGCACAGCGCCCCTAGCTTCGCGGCGCAATGGCTGCTGCCGCGTCTGCGGCGTTTGCTGAAGGAGGTCGAGGGCCTGGAGGTCCGCCTCGCGGCTGGCACGGACTACGCGCGCTTCTTGCCTAGCGACGAGTGCGACGTCGACATCGTCTACGGCATGCCGTCCCCGGACTTCCACGGCGCCGCCATGCACCAGAACCTGATCGTCTTGCCGCTCGGGACGGAGGTCATCACGCCGCTCTGCGCGCCGGCGCTGGCGCCGGACATACGCACGCCGCGCGATCTGCTGCGGCACACGCTGATCGAAAGCGAGACGAAAAGGGTGCGCTGGCCGGCCTGGTTCGCGGCCAACGGGCACATCGCGCCCGAGCCGCGCGGCCCGCGCTTCGACCGCAGTTTCCTTTCCCTGAGCGCGGCCGCGGACGAGCTGGGCGTGGCGCTGGAGTCCACGCGCCTCGCGGAGCGCGAACTGGCGTCGGGGCGCCTCGTCCGGCCGTTGAGGGACGTTTGTGAGGACGTCGTCTACACCGGCCACTGGCTCGTGTTTCCGCGTTCGATGCGGTACTCGCAGCCCTTGGTCGTGTTCGTGGGATGGCTGGCGACCGAGCTCGGCCTTGAACTCGACCTGGAGGCGCTGGACGGCCCGGCGGACTAGCCGGTGCGGCGTTCGGACCAGAGCCGCGGAGCGAATAACCCGTCGTCCCCGGCCCTAGAGGTTGGGCCAGCAAGCGCGGAAACGTGTGAGCCGGACTCAGGTCATAGGTGCGAATTTCTCGTTTGCCGCCGCAAAGCCCGAAGGGCACAAGGCCCCATAATAATCGGGAGGGACGACAGATGCTGCTTTCCGGCAAGGCGGCCGCTATCTCCGGTGCCGCCAGCGCCCGCGGGATCGGTTTGGCCACCGCCCGCCTGTTCGCCAAGCACGGCGCGCGTGTCGCCATCCTCGACCTCGACGGCGAAGGGGCGCAGCGCGCGGCGAAGGACCTCGGCGAAGGCCACATCGGTGTCGCCTGCGACGTCGCCGACCTTGAAAGTTGCAAGCGCGCGGCGCAACAGGCGATCGAAGCGTTCGGCCAAGTCGACATCCTCGTCAACAACGCCGGCATCACCCAGCCGCTCAAGATCATGGACATCTCGCCGGAGAACTGGCGGCGCGTGCTGGATGTGAACACGGCCGGCGTGCTCTACCTCAGCCAGGCCTTCATCCCGCACATGCGCGAGCGCAAGCGGGGGTCCATCGCCTGCATGTCCTCGGTTTCGGCGCAGCGCGGCGGCGGCGTTTTCGGCGGCCCGCACTACTCCGCGGCGAAGGCCGGCGTGCTGGGCTTGGCGAAGGCGATGGCGCGCGAGCTGGGGCCGGACGGCATCCGCGTCAACAGCGTCACCCCCGGCCTGATCCAGACCGACATCACCGGCGACAAGCTGACGCCTGAGATGAGGACGGAGATCCTGAAAGGCATCCCGCTGAACCGGCTCGGCGACGCGGATGACGTGGCGAACATCTACCTGTTCCTCGCCTCGGACCTGTCCGCCTACGTCACCGGCGCGGTGATCGACGTCAACGGAGGCATGCTGATCCACTGACGAGGGCCGCGGGGTGGCTCGCCACCGCGCGCAACGAGAGACGACGCCGACAACAAAGGAGGAGACCGGCATGGGAGAGCGCACGACGACGCTCGCCAACGCGCCAAGCCTGGAGGAGCGCGCCTACCGCATCCGGCGCAATGCGCTGCGCATGGGTGAGGTGCAAGGCCAGGGCTACATCGCCCAGGCGCTCGGCGTCGCCGACGTGCTGGCGGCGGCCTATTTCCACGCGCTGCGCTATCGCCCGGAAGACCCGGAGTGGGAGGGGCGCGACCGGTTCCTGCTGTCCATCGGCCACTACGCCATCGCGCTCTACGCGGTGCTGATCGAGGCCGGCATCGTGCCGGCGGACGAGCTGGAGACCTACGGCACCGACGACAGCCGCCTGCCGATGTCGGGGATGGCCGCCTACACGCCCGGCATGGAGATCAGCGGCGGCTCGCTCGGCATCGGCCTGGGCATCGCCGTCGGCATGTGCCTGGGGCTGAAGCGTAAGGGATCCGACCGCTTCGTCTACAACCTCATGTCCGATGGCGAACTGGACGAGGGTCCGACCTGGGAAGCGGCGATGTCCGCGGGCCACTGGAAGCTCGGCAACCTGATCTGCCTAGTGGACGTGAACCGGATGCAGGCCGACGGGCCCTCGACGGGCGTGCTCAATTCGGAGCCGTTGCCGGAGAAGTGGGAAGCGTTCGGCTGGCACGCGCAGCGGGTGGACGGCAACGACGTCGGCGCGCTGGTGCGGGCCTTCGACGCGGCGCGCGCGCTGGAAGAGCCGAAGCCCCGCGTGATCATCTGCGACACCAAGATGGCCAAAGGCGTGCCGTTCCTGGAGACCCGCGAGAAGTCGCACTTCATGCGGGTGGAGCAGCACGAATGGGCGCAGGCGCTGGAAGCGCTCGAGGCGGGGAGGAAGGCATGAGGCGGGCGAAGCGGATGCCGCCGGGCGCGCAGGCCCCGACGGCAGCGGAGCAGGCGGCGGAGGGCGGCCAGCTGCCCGGGCAGCCCCTGAAGAAGCGGTTGACCACCTCGGCGATGATCGCCTCCCTGGCGTCCGAGGGGCAGCGGACCAAGCCGGCCCCCTTCGGCCACGCGCTGGTGGAGGTGGCGAAGAACCGGCCCGAGGTCGTCGGCATGACGGCGGACCTCGGCAAGTACACGGACCTGCACATCTTCGGCCGGGAGTTCCCCGACCGCTACTACCAGATGGGCATGGCCGAGCAGAACCTGATGCTGGCGGCCGGCGGGATGGCGCACGAGGGCTTCGTGCCCTTCGTCACCACCTACGCGGTGTTCGCCTCCCGCCGGGCCTACGACTTCATCAGCCAGGGCATCGTCGAGGAGGGCTTGAACGTCAAGATCTGCTGCGCCCTGCCGGGGCTGACCACCGGCTACGGCCCGAGCCACCAAGCGACGGAGGACGTGGCGATCTTCCGCGGCATGCCGGACCTGACGATCGTGGACCCGTGCGACGCGCTGGACACCGAGCAGGCCACGCGCGCCATCGCCGCGCACGACGGGCCGGTCTACATGCGCCTGCTGCGCGGCAACGTGCCGTTGGTGCTGGACGAGTACGACTACAGCTTCGAGCTGGGCAAGGCGAAGCTGGTCCGCGACGGGGCCGACGCGCTGGTCGTCTCGTCCGGCTTCATGACCATGCGGGCGCTGGAGGCGGCGAAGCTGCTGGAAGCGGACCGCGTGAGCGTCGCCGTGCTGCACTCGCCGACGATCAAGCCGCTGGACGAGGAGGCGATCCTCCGTGAGGCGCGCCGCGGCGGGCGGATGGTGGTCGTGGCCGAGAACCACTCCGTCATCGGCGGCCTGGGCGAGGCGGTGGCCGGGACGCTGCTGCGCGCCGGCGTGGCGCCCGCGGCGTTCCGCCAAGTGGCGCTGCCCGACGCGTTCCTCGACGCCGGGGCGCTGCCCACGCTGCACGACCGCTACGGCATCTCGGCCGAGGCCATGGCGCGAAGCATGAAAAGCTGGATGTAACCGTGCTGTAGGGCGGCGAAGGGATCTCGGGAGGATACATGCCAACGAACATCGGAATCGGTCGCCGCACGGCGCTGCTCGGCGCGGCGGGCGCGCTCGCCGCCCCTGCGGTGCTGCGCGCGCAGGCTCCCGTGCGCCTCACGCTCGGCCACGGGGCGGCGCCGGGCAACCCGCGCAGCGTCGCCGCCGAGCGCATGGCGGCGCAGCTCCGCGAACGGAGCAACGGCCGCATCGAGATGCGCGTCGCCGGCTCCGCCCAGCTCGGCGACGACGCGGCGATGCTCACCGCGCTCCGCACCGGCACGCTCGACATGTCGGTGAACAGCCAGGGCGCCTCCTCGGCCGTGCTGCCGGAGCTGGCGGCGCTCGGCCTGCCCTTCCTGTTCCCGGGTCCGGCCGCCGCCCACAAGGTGGTGGACGGTCCGACCGGCGCGGAGCTGGCGCAGCGCTTCGAGAAGGTCGGGCTGATCTCGCTCGGCTGGTGGGACAACGGCATCCGCCACATCACCAACAGCAAGCGCCCGATCGCCCGGCCCGAGGACCTGCGCGGCCTGAAGATCCGGACGCCGCCCGACCCGACCACCATCGACATCTTCCAGGCGCTCGGCGCGGCGACGCAGCAGCTCAACTTCAACGAGCTCTACGTGGCCTTGCAGCAGGGCGTGGTGGACGGGCAGGAGAACCCGCTCGCCAACATCCACTCCGCCAAGCTCTACGAGGTGAACAAGTTCGTCTCGCTGTCCTCGCACCAGTGGCAGTGCAACCCCGTCTTCGCCTCGCGGATCGCCTGGGGCCGCCTGCGCCCGGAGGACAAGCGCCTCGTGCAGGAGGTGGCGAAGGAGGCCGAGGCCCACCAGCGGACCATTTCGCAGGAGACCGACACGCGGCTGCTCGGCGAGTACCGCGCCAACCAAGCGCTCGCGGTGAACGAGGTGGACCAGGCGCCGTTCCGTGCCGCAACCGCTTCGGTCTACGACAAGTGGGAGGCGCGGCCCTTCGGTGATTTCGTCAAGAAGCTCCGCGCGGCTGCCACGGCGGAGGCGTGACATGGCGGACCGCCCGTTCCACACCGTGCCGGTTCCGCACCCCGCCACCACCGCGGCCCCCGCCGGACGGAGGCCGAGCGCCCTGCTCACGGCCGCCGACGCGGTGGACCGCGCCGTGGCGCTGCTCTGCCAGGGCGTGCTGCTGCTGACCGGCACCGTGCTGATGGGCGTGCTCACCGCCAACGTCGTGGCGCGCTACGTCCTGGCGGCCGGCGGCTTCGACTGGGCCGAGGAGGTGCCGCAGCAGGTCTTCCCTTGGTTCATCATGGCCGGGGTGGGATTGGCGGTGCAGCGCGGCGGCCACGTCGCGGTGGAGTGGCTTCTGGGGAAGCTCGGGCGCGAGGGCAAGCGGATCGTGCTGCTCGCCGGGCACGCGCTGGTGGCGCTGGCTTACGCCGTGCTGTGCTGGCAGGCGCTGGTGGTGGCCGACATCGTGGCCATCGAGCTCAGCCCCGCCCTCGGCCTGCCGGGGAGCTACGGCTACTGGGCCATCGCCGCCGGCTGCGTGCTGCTCGGCCTCGGCACCCTCACCAACGCGGTCCGGCTCGCGCTCATCGGCCCGGAAGCCATGCCGCAGCCCAGCCCCGAGGAGATGCCGACATGAGCCTCGCCCTGGTCGTCGCCTTCGTCGCCTTGATGATCGCCGTGGTCCCGGTGGCGCACGCCTTGGTCATCGCCTCCGGCGTCGCGCTGCTCTGGGACGGGCAGATGCCGTTGCTGCTGGTGGCGCAGCAGATGTTCGGGCAGACCCAGTCCTTCCCGATGCTGGCGCTGCCCTTCTTCATCCTCGCCGGCACGCTGATCATGGAAGGCAAGCTGGGCGAGGAGCTGCTGCGCTTCTCCGGCGAGATCATGCAGCGGCTGCGCGGCGGCGCGCTCTCCACAACGGTGGTCGGCTCGGTGGTGTTCGGCGGCGTGTCCGGGAGCGCGGTGGCCAACGCCAGCGCGCTCGGCTCCGTGCTGATCCCCTGGCAGAAGCGCCAGGGCTACCCGGCGGGGCTGTGCGCGGCGAACAACGCGACCTCCGCCGTGATCGACATCCTGATCCCGCCCTCGATCCCGATGATCCTCTACGCTGTGGTCAGCGGCGTCTCCATCGGCGACCTGTTCATGGCCGGCGTGCTGCCCGGCATCCTCATGGCGGCGGGCTTCGTGGGCGTCTGCTGGTGGCAGGGGCGGCGCCTCGGCATGGCCGCGGACGCGACCCCGCTCGACCCGCGCCGCCTCGCCCGGCTCGCGGGGCTGGCCTTGCCGGCGCTGGCCCTGCCGGTGTTGATCCTGGTCGCGCTGCGCTTCGGCTTCGCCACGCCGACCGAGATCGCGGTGATGGCGGTGCTCTACGCGCTCCTCATGGGCCTGTTCCTCTACCGCGACATGTCCTGGGGCCGCTTCCGCAAGGCGATGATCGACGCGGGCATCGCCACCGGCATCGTCATGATGGTCATCATGGGCAGCGCGGCGGCGAGCTGGATCCTCACCTACGACCAGGTGCCGCAGCGCTTCGCCGAGTGGGTCTCCACCACCCTGCGCGAGCCCTGGCTGGTGATCCTGGCGATGAACCTGATCATGCTGGCGATCGGCGGCCCGCTCGACCTGGCGCCCGCCATCCTGCTGCTGGCGCCGATCTTCGTGCCGCTGGCGCAGCAGATCGGGATGGACCCGCTGCAGCTCGGGCTGGTGATGGTGCTCAACCTGGGCATCGGGCTCTACACGCCGCCGGTGGGCACCACGCTGTTCATCTCGACCACCATCGCCGGCAGCACGATGGCCGAGACCACGAAGGCGCTCTGGCCGTTCTTCGGGGTGGCGATCGCCCTGCTGCTGGCGGTGAGCTACATACCGGCACTGACGATCCGGTTCTGAACGGCGCACGCCGTCACGGGCGCCGGGCGGCGGCGTGGCGGGCCTGCAGGCCACCGCCACGGCGCGGCGCGTCGGCGGGCGCGTGTCGGCGACAGGCCGTGCGGCCGGTGGCCAAGGAGGAGATCAAGTCGCTCGGCGCAGCCTTCATCGGCCACGAGGACGAGGAAAGCCGCGCCGCGCAGACCTCCGGCGGCTGCGCCAAGCCGATGAGCGCCGCCTTCCTCCCAAACAGGCCGAAGTGCAGGCGGAGGCGATCAAGAAGTTCGACGTGGTGGTCTGCACCGCGCTGGTGCAGGGCCGGTAAGCGCCGACGCTGGTGTCGGAACCGATGGTGCCCTCCTGAAGAAGGAGGGCGCCGAGGTGGAATACGCCATCCACCCCGTCGCCGGCCGCATGTCACGTCGCGGCCGCGGCCGTCGCGGCGGCGCGCAGGCGCTTCACGAAGTCGCCGATCGGCCGCTGCTCCCAGCGGTCCAGCACTGGCGCGGTGCCGGCGCGGAACAGCGGTTGCTCCGCCTCGTTGACGGCGACCGCCGGGTTGGCGCGGTACTCGGCCAGCAGCTTGGCGTCGCTCTCCCCCATGAGCCGGCGGTTGTGCTCGGTCGCCTCCCGGCCGACCTCGGCGATGAGGCGGCGGTCGGCCTCGTTCAGCCGGCCCCAGGCGATGCGCGACGCGACGAAGGGCGAGCACTCCCACTTGTGCGAGGTGAGCGAGATGAAGCGGTTCACCTCGTGCAGCTTGGCCGACTGGATGTTGGCGAGCGGGTTCTCCTGCCCGTCCACCACGCCCTGCTGCAGCGCCACGTACAGCTCGCCGAAGTTGACCTGCTGCGTCGCCGCGCCGAGCGCCTGGAAGGTGTCGATGGTGGCTGGATCGGCGGGGGTGCGGATCTTCAGGCCGCGCAGGTCCTCGGGGCGGTTGATCGGGCGCTTGCTGTTGGTGATGTGGCGGATGCCGTTGTCCCACCAGCCGAGCGAGACCAGCCCGACCCCCTCCAGCTTGCGCGCGATCTCCTGCCCCATGGCGCCGTCGATGACGCGGTAGGCGGCCCGGCCGTCCGCGAACAGGAAGGGCAGGCCGAAGGCGGCCAGTTCGGGCACCACCGACGAGACCGGGCCCTGGCTGTTCACCGACATGTCGAGCGTGCCGGTGCGCAGGCCGGTCAGCATGGCGACGTCGCTGCCGAGCTGCTCCGAGCCGGCGACCCGCATCTCGATCCGGCCGTTGCTGCGCTCGCGGAGCTGCGCCGCCATGCGGTCGGCGGCGACGCTGCGCGGGTTGCCGGGCGTCTGCCCGTGGCCGAGCGTGAGGCGCACGGGGCCCTGCGCGCGCAGCACGGCGGGGGCGCCGAGCGCGCCGCCGGCGGCCACTCCGATGAATGCGGCGCGCCGCGTGATCCTGAACCCTGATAGCATCGTTTCCTCTCCTCGTTTTCTTTGTTTTCGCACCGCCTTCGATCGGGCGTCAGGCGATCTCCAGGCCGTTTCGCCGGCCGATCTCGCGGATGATCGCGCTGTGGTCCAGGTCGCCATCCCCATGCGCGAGCATGTCCCCGAACAGCCTGTCCACGACTTGCAGGACCGGCAGCTCCAAACCGACCGTTTGCCCGAACTCCACGGCCGTCGTCGTGTCCTTGACCTGGTACTTGGCCGGCCCGCCCGGCTCGAAGTCGCGCCCGATCATCCGGAGTGCGTGCTGACGAAGGATGGCGGAATCGGCGAAGCCGCCCAGCAGCGCTTCCCGAACCTTGGCCGGATCGGCGCCGCCGCGCTCGGCCAGCAACACCGCCTCCGCGACCGTCGCGATGGTGCTCGCCACGATCATCTGGTTGACGAGTTTGGAGAACTGGCCCGTTCCGGCCGGCCCGACGTGGGTGGGGCGCCCCATCGCCTCCAGGAGCGGGCGGGCGCGCTCGAACGCATCCGGGGCGCCCCTGCCATGATGGCCAGCGTCCCGTCGCGTGCTCCCGTCTCGCCGCCGGAACCGGGCGCGTCGAGACAGTCGATGCCCCTCTCGGCCGCCGCCTCCGCGTGGCGCCGCGCCGCCGCGATGGGGATCGAACTCATCACGACGAGGAGGCTGCCCGGGCGCATGGCGTCTAGGACGCCGCCCCCGACGAGTGTCTCCTCGCAAACCGGGCCGGAGCTCAACATGCAGACCACGGCATCGGCGCCCCGGGCCGCCGCTGCCGCGTCGCTGGCCTGGGCGACGCCGAAGCCGGAGAGCGCCTCGGTCTTGGCGGCGGTGCGGTTCCAGGCGGCGACGTCGTGCCCCGCCTGGGCGATGCGGCGGGCCATGTGGCCCCCCATGATGCCGGTGCCCAGGAAGCCGACCGACGGCCGCTTGGCAGCCGGTGCCCCGCTGGTGGCCGGCTCTCCTGACCGGGACATGGTGTCGGCCCTCCCCCGCTCACGCCGCCTTGGCGGCCGGCGGGGCTCCGTCCCGCTCCATCTCGCGCCGCAGCTCGACGACGTCGAGGTCCCGGTCCAGTTCGACATCGTCGAAGGACACCACGGCGTCCTTCGCCACGGCCCGCTTCAGCCTGACGTTGTGGGCCAGGCCGATCGGGAGCGCCCGCGCCGCGAGGCTCTTCGCCGCCGGGACGGCGTTCGCCCACACGGCGAAGCCCCCTTCGCCGTCCAGCATCTCGCCGGCCTCGAGGTCCCGCTTGGCCGTCGCCACCGCGTCCCCGCGGAACTCCTTCGGGGTTCCTGTCGGCTCCCCGCGCAGCACCGCCGACAGCACGCTCACGCTGGTCTCGAGGCCGATCATGTGGAAGGGCCGCCACATCGACCCGTACCAGCCGGACTTGTCGACCAGCAGCCCGTACTGCTTGAAGCAGTCGCGCGTGTACTCGTTGTTGGCCTTGAACGTGACGAAGACGCCGTAACGGATGTTGTTGAAGACCTCGCGCCCGTCGGGCTCCTGGCTGGCGGCGATGTCGACCAGGCCGCTCCGCGGCAGGCGTCCTCCGTCGGACACGGGCTTGAACACGCCGGCCAGGTCGTGGAGGCCGGTCGGCGGGAAGGCGAGGCCGTCGTCCGGGCAGTCGAGCCCGGTGCCGTTGGCGACCGCCGCCATCTCGATCGCCGCCTTGGTGCCGTCGGTGAAGGAGTTGTACATCTTCGGGTTGAAGTCGCCCTTGGCGACCTCTTCCTCCGTCCAGCCGAAGAAGCCCCAGACCGTGTCCGGCGTGGAGTAGCGGTAGCGCGGCTCGAAATTCATGCCCTTGCCGGCCGAGGTCAGCTCGAAGCCGCAGGAGCGCACCCAGTCCACCAGTTCGCAGATGATGGCCGGCTGGTCGCCGTAGGCCATGCTGTAGACGAGGCCCTTGGCCCGGGCCCGCGCCGCCAGGAGCGGACCGCAGAGCACGTCGGCTTCGACGTTCACCATGACGAGGTGCTTGCCGCCGTCGATGGCGGCGAGCGCGTGCCGGACGCCGGCGATCGGGTGGCCCGTCGCCTCGATGATGCACTCGATCTCGTCGCACCCGGCGAGCGCGCCCACGTCGTCCAGGACGCAGGTCTTGCCGGTCTTGGCAGCGTCGCCCAGGCTCGTGGCGCCGTATCGCTCGGCGGGCCAGCCGACGCGGGCGAGCGAGGCCCGCGCCTTGCCGACGTCGAGGTCGGCGACCCCCACGACGTGGAGCCCCGGGATGCGCTGGGCCTGCGCCAGCACCATGGAGCCGAACTTGCCGGCGCCGATCAGGCCGATCCGGACCGGGCGGCCGCCGGCTGCTCGCTGCTGAAGCATGGTCGAAAGGTTCATGCGGTCCTCCCTTGAGTTGCGACCTCCGCGCTGGAGACGCGGTTGCGTTGCGAGCGACCTTAGGAAGGGCGGCTTGGTTAGCACAATCGAGTTTTTCGGCGGGAATCATTAGCCACCCTAAATCGTCACTCGGGCAGGCCGTCGCGCGCGGCGAGCCAAGAGTCGCGTTCCGCTCGAACCCAATCGAGGAAGGCGCGGACTTGGCGGCGCCGCAGTCGATCGTGCGGGCAGACGAGCCACTGGGTCACGCGCGAAGCGGGCGGGGGATGCCGGACTGGGCAGACGAGGACGCCGTCCCGCAGCTCGCGCCACATCATGAGGTCGCTTTCCAGCGCGATGCCGATCCCGTTCACGGCGGCGTCGACGGCCATGTGGGTGCGGTCGAACAACACGCGCCGCCACGTCGGCACGGCAGTCACTCCCGCGGCCGAGAACCAGCGCCCCCACTGCATCTGCGACTTGACCGAGTGGATCAGGCGGTGGCTCGGCAGGTCCGACGGCTCGAGCGTGGCCGGCGCGCAGAGGGTCGGGGCACAGGCCGGGAGGAAGCGTTCCTCGGCGATGCCCTCGACGAAGAGCCCGGGCCAGTTCCCCTCGCCGTGGCGGATCTCTACATCGACGTCCTCGCGGGAGAAATCAGTCGGCTCGTTGGTGGCGTCGAGGCGCACGTCCAGGTCCGGGTTCGCGTCGAGGAACCGGCCGAGGCGCGGCAGCAGCCACTTGGTCGCCAAGCTCGGGGTGGCGCGCACGGTGAGGGATCTGGACGAAAGATACCCCCGGACGTTCTGCGTGGCCTCGGAGACGCGGTCGATGTGCTCGGCGATCATCTCGAAGTATCGCTCGCCGGCTTCCGTCAACGCCACACGGCGCCCGGCCTTCGCCATCAGCGACGTGCCGAGGTGGACCTCCAGGGCGGCGATCTGCTGGCTGACCGCGGATGGCGTGACGCCCAAGTCCTGAGCCGCCCGTGAGACACTCCCGGCCCGGGCCGCGGCGTGGAAAACGGCGATGGCGCGCAGCGGCAGGTGCATCGGATCTTGTGGCATGGGCAAGGGGGCGACCGCCACGGCGACCCTTGGTTGAGAAGGGCTGGAACCTTGCCCGCGCCGCGGCTGCCCATGTCTTGCGTGCTAGACAGGAACAGCGGCATCGGAGGTCAGGGCGGTGCGCCCGTTGGTCGAAGTGATCGACGGCGGTCGTGGTGGCATGCGAACTGTGCGAGGACGCGGGCTGGCCATCGTGTGCCTGCTCACCGCCTAGCAGACGGGCAAGCCGCTGGTGCGAATTCCCGTGGCACCGGGTGACGAGAGCGGCCTACGAGTTCCATCACTAAGCCCAGAGAACGTCGTTCCCCGGTCCCACCGCTGCTCCAGTCGGACTTCCTGAGCCACTCTACAGATCAGCAAGCACAGCGCTCAGGCGCAGGCGCAGGCGCAGGCGCAGGCGCAAAGGATCACGGCCCGATCCGCCGCATGCGCCTCGCCGGGCCCACGGGTTTGCTTGGCGGAACCGCCCCTCGTCATTTCCCCGCGCCGCTTTCAAGGGCGGCGCCCCGCGGCGATGCCCTACCGCCCTCCCGGTCTCGCGGTAGTCTCAAGCTGCGAAGAGGGGGTGCGGGCATGGCGAGGCTGGAACGGATCGAGGCGGGCTTCTACCGCATCCCGCTGCCCGAGGTGCTGACCGACAGCACGCACGGCGCCATGCGCGCCTTCGAGATCGTCACCGCCCGCGTCCGGGACGCCGACGGCGCGGAGGGCGTGGGCTACACCTTCACCGTCGGCCGCAACGGCGGCGCCGCGCACGACACGCTGGCGCGCGAGATCGCGGAGCTGGCCGTGGGGGAGGACGCGGACCTGATCGAAGCGCTGTGGCGCCGCGTCTGGTGGGCGCTGCACTACGGCGGCCGCGGCGGGCCGACCGTGCTGGCGCTGTCGGCCTTCGACACCGCGCTGTGGGACCTGAAAGCGAAGCGCGCCGGCACCGCGCTCTGGCGGCTGCTCGGCGGCCACGACCCGCGCGTGCCCTGCTACGCGGGCGGCATCGACCTGGACCTGCCGCTCGACGCGCTGCTGCGGCAGACGGACGCCAACCTCGCCCGCGGCTTCCGCGCCATCAAGATGAAGGTCGGCCGCCCGGACCTGCGCGAGGACGTGGAGCGGCTGGCGGCGATGCGCGCGCACCTCGGCCCGGCCTTCCCGCTGATGGTGGACGCCAACATGGCCTGGACCGCGGACGGGGCGATCCGCGCCGCCCGCGCCTTCGCCCCCCACGATCCCGTTTGGCTGGAGGAGCCGACCATCCCCGAGGACGTGGCCGGCCACGCGCGCATCCTGCGCGAAGGTGGCGTGCCGGTCGCGGCGGGCGAGAACCTGCGGAGCCTGTGGGAGTTCCAGGCCCTGATCACGGCGGGCGGCGTTTCCTTCCCGGAGCCGGACGTGACCAACTGCGGCGGCGTGACCGCCTTCATGAAGGTCGCCCGGTTGGCGGAGGCGTTCAACCTGCCCGTGACCAGCCACGGCGCGCACGACGTCACGGTGCAGCTCCTCGCCGCCTGCCCCAACCGCTCCTACCTGGAAGCCCACGGCTTCGGCCTGGACCGGTTCGTGGAGCACCCGCTGCGGATCGAGGACGGCCGCGCCGTGGCGCCGGACCGCCCCGGCCATGGCGTTTCCTTCGACTGGGCGGCGCTGGAGCCGCTGCGCGCGGGCTGACCTGCCCGTTCCTAGCGGTAGATCAGCGTCGGCAGCCACATGACCATCCCTTCCCAGTAGGTCACCAGCGCCAGGCAGGCGAAGAGCGGGACGAGGAAGGGCGCGCAGGCCCGCGTGGTCTGCTCGAAGGAGAGGCCGGACACCCGGGCGAGGATGTAGAGCACCATTCCCACCGGCGGCGTCAGCAGGCCGATCATCAGGTTCAGCACCATGATCAGGCCGAAATGCACCGGGTCCACGCCGATCGCCGCCATCAGCGGCAGCAGCACCGGCACCAGGATGGTGATGGCCGCCACCGTTTCCAGGAAGCAGCCGACCATCAGCAGGAAGACGTTCACCAAGAGCAACACCGCCCAGCGCTCGGTGGTGATCGAGAGCACCAAGCCCGCGACCTCGTCGGTGATGCGCGTGGTGGTGACGATCCAGCCGAAGATGCTGGCTCCCGCCACGATCAGCAGCACCACCGCCGTGGTCTCTATGGTTTCCATGGAGACGCGGAGGAAGCTCCGCCAGGTGAGGCTGCGGTACACCACGGCGCCGAGGAACAAGGCGTAGGCCGTGGCGGCGATGGCGGCCTCGGTCGGCGTGAAGGCGCCCGTGGTCATGCCGCCCACCAGCAGCACGGGCGTCATCAGCGGCAGGAAGGCGCGCACGGCGGCGCGGCGCAGCCGGTCCCAGCGGAACTCGGCGTCGCGGTCGAAGCCGCGGCGGTGCGCGGTCACCGCGACGGCGCCCATGAGCGTGCCCGCCATCAGCAGGCCGGGGATGAGCCCGGCGGCGAAGAGCTGGCCCACGGAGGCGTTGGCCATCACGCCGTAGATCACCATCGGCAGGGAAGGCGGGATGATCGGTCCGATGGTGGCCGAGGCGCCCGTCAGCCCCACCGCGAAGGGCAGCGGGTAGCCGTGGTCGCGCATCGCCTTGATCTCGATGGTGCCCAAGCCCCCGGCGTCGGCGACCGCGGTGCCGGACATGCCGGCGAAGATCACGCTGCCCACCACGTTCACGTGGCCCAAGCCCCCGCGCAGCCAGCCAACCAGTGCGGTGGCGAAGGAGTAGATGCGCTCGGTGATGCCGGCGCTGTTCATCAGGCTGCCGGACATGATGAAGAAGGGCACGGCGAGCAGCGGGAAGCTGTCCACCCCCGCCGCCATGCGGTGCAGCACCACGAGCGGCGGCGGTGCGCCCTCCGCCAGCACGTAAAGCAAGGACGACCCGCCGAGCGCGACCGCCACCGGCACGCCCAGCAGCAGCAGGCCGATGAACGCGACGAAGAGGAGGGCCGTCACAGCTTGAGGCCTGCCTCGGAGGGGTCGGGCGCAACCTCGGGCTCGCCTTCCTGCCAGCGCCGGACTCCGTGCAGGGCGGAGCGGACCGTGGTGAACACGAGGCCGAGGAGGATGCCGTAGTAGACGATGGAGAGGGGCTGTTCGACCGCGATCATCGGCTGGAACCGCATCGCCTCGCTCACCTGCCAGCAGAGCCAGGCGGAGACGGCAAAGAACGCCGTCGCCACGGCCGCGACGAGGGCATGCGCCACGCGGCGCGCACCGTGGGGCAGCTTGTTGAGCAGGAATTCCACCGTGATGTGCGTGCCGCGGCGAGCCGCCACGGCGCTGCCGGTGAAGGTGAGCACCATCAGCAGGTACTGGGCGATCTCCTCCGTCCAGGTCAGGCTGTCGTTCAGCACGTAGCGCGTGAAGAACTGCAGGAACACGACGCCAGCCAGCCCCCAGAAAAGCAGGAAGGTGATCCAGTCCTCCGGCGCGATGTCCGGCGGCGGCTCGGGGCAGGCGGCCGCTTCCTCCTCGGCCAGCTTGGCGAAGAGCGTCTCGGCGTCGTGCTTCGCCGCCAAGGGATCAACCCTGGCGGCTGGCGATGGCCTGTAGGCGGTCGTACTGCTCGCGCGGCCAGCCGGCGCCCGCCTGCGCGTCGTTGTGCAAGGGCAGCGCGGCGGCGCGGAAAGCGGCGCGGTCGGGGCGCACCACGGTCTTGCCTTGGCTTTCGAACCAGGCCGGCAACTCCAGCTCCTGCCGGCGGATCTCGGCCGAGGCGCGGTCGGATGCCTCGCGGAGTACCTGCTGAAAAGTGTTCTTGTCCGCGTCGTTCAGGCGCCGCCAGGTGCCGCCGCTCACGATGGTCAACAGGCTTTCCGTGATGTGGCCGGTGAGCGAGACGTGGCTCTGCACCTCGTGGAACTTCTTGGCTTGGATGGTGGGCAGCGGGTTCTCCTGCCCGTCCACCGTGCCTTGCTGGAGCGCCAGGTACACCTCGGCGAATGCGATGGGCGTGGCGTTGGCGCCGACGCTGCGGGTGAACATCAGGAACAGGGGCGCCTGGGGCACGCGCAGCTTCATCCCGCGCATGTCCTCCGGCCGCGCGATCGGCTTGTTCGCGGTGACGTGCCGCTCCCCGTAGTAGGTGAGGGCGAGGGCGTTGTGGTTCGTCTGCCGCGTGTAGCCGGCCATCAGCTCCCGTAACAGGTCGCTGTTGCGGTAGGCGCTGAAATGATCGTAGTCGCGGAACATGTAAGGCGCGGTGCCGATGGAGACCGGCTTGAACGTGGAGCCTGCGAAAGCGACGCCCGTGTAGATCATGTCCACGGTGCCGAGCGCGAGGCCCTGGTTGATGGTGGGCTCGTTGCCGAGCGCGCTGGCGGGGAACACCTCGACCGCCCACCGCCCGCCGGTGCGTTCGCGGATCTGCTCGGCGGCCCAGAGCGCCTGGGCGTGGTACGGCTCGTTCGTTTCGTAGACGTGCGCCCAGCGCAACCGCGTCTGCGCGCCGGCCCGGGTCGCCGCGAGCAGTGCGGGCGCGGCCAGGGCCGCCCCGACGAGGATCCTCCGCAGCATGGCGTTCCCCCTGTGCCTCCGGCACGGCCGCCGGTGTTTCGGCATGGGAGGATGGCGGGCACCGGCCGGTCGGGGCAAGACCACCACCATCGCCGGCGCGAACTTCGTCGGACCGTGTCCGGGTGGACGTCTGCCGCTGCGCCTCGCGGCCGCCCCATAGGCGTATGGCGGACCCGCCCTGGCGCATCGGTCGTCACCGGGCCAACCGCAGGCTCGCACCCCTCCGTGCGATCACGGAACGGCAGCGCCCAGAGAACGTTGGATCCCGGTTCCCACCGCTGCTCCAATCTTCCCAAGCGATCCAGACTGTTTTCCCCAATGGCGGAGCGCGATCCGGCCTTGCGTTCGCCTCGGCGTCGCTTTGGTGCGGATGTTGGCTATCAGCGGCGTGCTCTGCGGCGGTGCGGAGCAGGCGGTTGGGCTTGTGAAGGCGCGTTCAATGGGTTCAGGTCGGGCTGTACTGCGGGCCGGGCCCGAGGACGAACTCGCGCAACAGCGCCGAACTCCTGGTACCGATAGGGCCGAAGCGTCCGGGCCTCCAACAGACCGGCGACCTTCGACCCGTCCCCGATGGGCCCGTTCCGACCCGGTGAACGACCGCCGCGGCCAGAGTGCGATCGTCGCGGCGAACCCGGAGCGGACCTTCCGCCTGTCGCTTCGACAGCGCCGGTTCGACGGCGCACGGGCGCATGGCCACAAACCCGGCGGCGGAGCTGCAACCGTGCCGGGTTGCGGAGCGGCGCGAGCGGCTTAGGATCAGGCGCGGTAAGGGAAGGAACGTCCCCATGCGGCGGCGCTTGTTCGCCTTGCTGGGCTGCGCCTTGGCCCCGTTGCCGGCCACCGGCCTGGCCCAGGCCTACCCGGAGCGGCCGGTCCGCTTCATCGTCGGCTTCGGCGCCGGCGGCACCAGCGACATCGTCGCCCGCCTCGTGGCGCAGGAGCTCTCCTCCGCGTTGGGCCAGCCCGTGCCGGTGGAGAACCGCACCGGCGCCGGCGGCACGCTGGAGGACTTCGCCGACCTCATCCGCCGCGAAACCGCGCGCTGGGCGCGGGTCGTCGCCGAAACCGGCGCCCGGGTGGAATAGGCGCCAGGATCCGCCCGCCCTTCCCTCCCGCATCCTCCAGAGGAGCACACCATGGCAGCCCCTCCCTCCGCGCGGCGCGACCGCATCAACCCGCATTTCCCCAAGCTGGTGGAGATGACCCACAGCTACGTCTACGGCGACCTGTGGGAGCGCAAGCAGTTGTCGAAGCGCGACCGCAGCGTCGTCACCATCGCAGCGCTGGTCGCGCTCGGCTGGAAGGAGCAGTTGGAGAGCCACATCGCGCGCGGCCTCGGCAACGGGCTGAGCCGGGAAGAGATCGCGGAGATCATCACGCACCTCTCCATGTACGCCGGCTGGCCCGCGGCGATGACGGCCTCCCACGTCGCGGTGGACGTGTTCGAGGCCGAGGACGAGCGGAAGGGCTGAACCGCGCGGCGGCGCAGACGGGGGGAACGGCATGAAGATCGGTTTCATCGGCCTCGGCACCATGGGCGCCAGCATGGCGGCCAACCTGCAGAAGTCGCAGCACCGCCTGGTGGTGAACGACGCTCGCAAGGACGCGGCCGAGGCGCACATCGGCGCCGGCGCGGAGTGGGCGGACACGCCGCGCGCCGTCGCCGAGCAGTGCGACGTGGTGTTCACCTCCCTGCCCGGGCCGCCGGAGGTGGAGGCGGTGGTGTTCGGCGAGGGCGGGCTGCTGGAAGGCGCCCACCCCGGCATGGCCTATTTCGACCTCTCCACCAACTCCCGGGCGCTGATGCAGCGGGTCCACGCGGCGATGGCGGAGCGGGGCGCGCAGGCCTTCGACGCACCGGTGTCCGGCGGGCCGACGGGAGCGCAAACCGGCAAGCTCGCCATCTGGGTGGGCGGCGACGAGGCCACTTACGAGAAGCACAAGCGGGTGCTGGACGCCATCGGCGACCAGGCGGCCTACATAGGGCCCATCGGCTCCGCCACCGTGGCCAAGCTGGTGCACAACCTGGCCGGCTACGCCATCCAGACGGTGATGGCGGAGGTCTTCAGCATGGGCGTGAAGGCCGGCATGGAGCCGCTGGAGCTGTGGAAGGCCGTGCGCCAGGGCGCGCTCGGCCGCCGCCGCACCTTCGACCGCATCGCCGACCAGTTCCTGGTGGACAAGTACGACCCGCCGGCCTTCGCGCTGAAGCTGGCGTACAAGGACGTCACGCTGGCGGTCGGCCTGGGCCGCGAGGTCGGCGTGCCCATGCGGCTTTGCAACCTGGTGGCGGAGGAGATGACCGAAGGGCTGAACCGCGGCTGGGCGGCGCTGGACTCGCGCATCCCGATGACGCTGCAACTGGAGCGCGCCGGTGTGTCCGTCCGGTGCGACCCGGCCGCCGTGCAGGCGGTGCTCGACGGCGACAAGGCGCGGTAGGGCGGCGGGGTGGTGGACGGGCCCGTGCGGCCGCGGCTCATCGGCCAGCCCGGGACCATCGGGCCGCTGAAGCTGAAGAACCGCTTGATCATGGCGCCGATGGGGACGAACTTCGGCACGAGCGACGGGCTCTCCACCGAGCGCGACCGGCACTACTACGCGCTCCGCGCCGAAGGCGGCGTGGCGGCCATCGTGACGGAGGCCATGGCGGTGAGCGAAGGCGGCCGCGCCCACAACAACTCGCTGTGGATCTACCACGACCGCTTCATCCCCGGCCTGGCCAGGCTGGTGGAGGCCATCAAGCGGCACGACTGCCTGACGGTCGGCCAGCTCAACCACCGCGGCGCGCTGCTGCGGCGTATGGTGCTGAACATGGAGCCGGTGGGGCCCTCCCCGTGGCGGAACCCGAACACCGGGGACGAGGTGCGCGCCCTCGACAAGGAGGAGATCCGCGCCATCCAGCGGGATTTCGTCGCCGCCGCGCGCCGCTTATGGCAGGCGGGGTACGACGCGGTAGAGTTGCACGCCGCGAACGGCTACCTGTTCCACCAATTCCTGACGCCGAGGATCAACCGGCGCGGCGACGAGTACGGCGGGCCGATCGGGAACCGCGCGCGGCTGCTGCTGGAAACCGTGCACCGGGTGCGGGACGCGCTGCCGGACTTCCCCCTCTGGGTCCGCATCTCCTGCACCGAGTACCGCGACGACGGCTACCCAGTGGAGGACATGGTCGCGCTCGGGAGGATGCTGGAGGCCGCCGGCGTGACGGCGCTGGACCTCTCCGGCGGCACCAACGAGAGCCCGGAGCTGTCGCGCTTCTGCATCCAGCCGCCCTCCATGCCGCGGCGCGCGCTGGAGCCGCACGCGCGGCCGATCAAGGAGGCCGTCTCCATCCCCACCATCATCGCCGGCCGCATCCTGTCGCCGGAGGACGCCGAGGGCGTGCTGGCCGCTGGCAGCGCCGACTACGTCTCGCTCGGCCGCGCGCTGTTCGCCGACGCCTACTGGCCCCGCAAGGCCTTCGGCGAGCTGGAGACGCCGATCCGCGGCTGCATCTCCTGCAACGTGTGCTTCGAGCGGCTGACCTTGGAGCGCGACGTATCCTGCGTCGCCAACCCCATGCTGGGGACGGAGTTCGAGGAGCTGGCGCTCGCCGAGCCGCAGGCGGCCGGCGCGCATGGCTGGCGGAAGCCGGAACCGCGGCGGGTGCTCGTGCTCGGCGCCGGCGTCGGCGGCATCGAGGCCGCCCGCTTGGCCGCCGCGCGTGGCCACTCGGTGGAGGTTTGGGAAAAGGCGGACCGTCCCGGTGGGCAGATGCACTTGGCGGTCGCGGCCCCGGACAAGGAGGAGGTCCGCCCGGTTTGGACCTACCGCTGGGAACAGCTGCAGGCGTTGGGCGTGCCGGTGCGCTGCGGCGTCAACGTCACTGCCTCCACCATCCGCGACTTCCGGCCCGACCACGTGGTGGTCGCCACCGGGGCGCGGCCGCGGCCGCTGGCCATCGCCGGAGCCGAGCCGGTGCAGGCCTGGGACGTGATCGCCAGGCCGGATCTGGTGGCCGAAGGCGCTCGGGTCGTGGTCATCGGCGGCGGCATCGTGGGGCTGGAGGTGGCGGACATGCTGGCGCTGCGCGGCTGCCGCATCACGGTGTTGGAGGCCTCGCCGGTCCTGGCGCAGAGCATGGCGCGCAACAACCGCATCGACCTGCTGCTGCGGCTGGAGGCGGCGGGAGTCCGCTTCCGCACCGACGCGCGCGTCGACCGGCTCGACGGCGAGCGGCGGTTGCACTTCACCGCCGACGGCGAGCCCCAGACCGTGGAGGGCTTACAGCACGTAATCGCGGCGGTCGGCGCTGTGCCGAACCGGGACGTGTTGCCGGATGTGGAGGCCGCGGGTGCGCCCTACACCCTGGTCGGCGACGCCAACTTGCCGGGTGATTTCCTTTCTGTGCTGCGGGACGCCTCCATGGCCGGGCTGGCAGTAGGGCTGCCGCTCACGCCGCCAGGTTGAACAGGTGCCGCCCGCCGGGCGGGACCGAAGGGGAGTGAACGCCCATGGCCCCGAACCACCGCATCTACGCCCTCCGCTACGCCACGCGGGAGGCGAGGCGGCACGAGCACTTCATCGGCGGCGACCCGCACGACGCGCCGATGCCGATGGACTACTTCGTCTGGGCGGCCGTCTCGCCCGAGCGGACCTGGATCATAGACACCGGCTTCACGGCGGAGGTGGCGGAAAGGCGCAAGCGCACCTACCTGCGCTGCCCGGTGGAGGGGCTGAGGCTGCTTGGCATCGACCCCGACGCGGTGGAGGACGTGGTCATCTCCCACCTGCACTACGACCACGTCGGCAGCTTCCACAAGTTCGCGCGCGCCAGGTTCCACCTCCAGGAGCGTGAGATGCACTACGCCTGCGGACGCTACATGCGCCACGCGCGGCTGCGCCACTCCTTCGAGGTGGAAGACGTGGTCGGCATCGTGCGGATGACCTTCGCGGACCGCGTCGTGTTCCACGACGGCGACGCCGAGCTTTCGCCGGGCGTGACGCTGCACGCCTGCGGCGGGCACTCGATGGGGTTGCAATGCGTGCGGGTCAGCACGGCGCGCGGCCCGGTCGTGCTCGCCTCCGACGTGTCCCATTTCTACGAAAACATGGAGAAGGGCCGCCCCTTCACCACAGCCTTCCACGTCGGCGACATGCTGGAGGGCTTCGACCGGCTGCGCGCCCTGGCGCCCTCCCCCAGGCACATCGTGCCAGGCCACGACCCCGAGGTGATGCGCCGCTATCCCGCGGCGGAGGGGCTGGAGGGCATCGCCGTCCGGCTCGACCTGGAGCCCGTCGCGTGAGGCGGCGTGCCGCGCTGCTCGCCACGGGCCTCGCCCTGCCCGCGATCGCCAAGGCGCAGGGGTTCCCGAATCGGCCGGTGAAGATCGTCGTGCCGTTCCCGCCCGGCGGCGCGGCGGACATCACCGCGCGGCTGCTCGGCGAGCACATGGCGCCGCTGCTGGGCCAGCCGGTGGTGGTCGAGAACCGGCCAGGCGCGGGCGGCAACATCGCGGCCGAGGCGGTCGCCCGCGCGGCGCCGGACGGCCACACCGCCTTCCTGGGCGGCGCGACCATCCTGTGCGCCAACAAGTACCTGTATCGCAGCGCGATGCCCTTCGACACGATGCGGGATTTCGCGCACGTCTCGCGCGTCTCGGTCGGCACGACGCTGCTGGTGACGCGCGCCGACCGGCCGTGGCCCGACTTCGCGGCGATGGCGGCGGCGGCGCGCGGGGCCAGGCTGAGCGCCGGCAACTCCGGCCTCGGCACGGTCAGCCACTTGTCCCTGTCGAAGCTGGCGAAGGAGGCGCGGATCGAGATCTCGCACGTCCCCTACCGGGGCCTCGCACCGTCGCTGAACGACCTCCTGGCGGGCAACCTGGACCTGATCTTCGACGGCATGCCCGCCATCGTGCCGCACGTGCGCGAAGGCCGGCTGCGGGCGCTGGCGGTGGGCAGCGCGAAGCGCGTGACCTACGTGCCGGGGCTGGAGAACGTGCCGGGCATGGCGGAACTGCTGCCGGGCACCGACATGGACATGGAGTTCTGGTACTGCATCTCCGTCCCCGCCGGCACGCCGCCGGCGACGGTGCGGCGGCTGCACGCGGCGACGGTGGCCGCGGCCCGGGCGCCCGGCTACGCCGACAAGCTGCTGCCGCTGGGCTTCAACGCCGTCACGGACGACAGCCCCGAAGCCTTCACGGACTTCGTCCGACGGCAGGACCCGGTGTGGCGGGACTTGGTGGCGGTGTCCGGGGCGCAGCTCGAATAGCCTAATCCGCCGTGGCGCCGGAGGAGCGCACGATGGGTATCCAGACCTTCATCTGGGCGTCCCAGAAGGCCTCGAGCTCCGCCGCCGTCGTGCCGCGCGGTTCGACGCCGGCCTCTACCAAGCGGCGGTTAGTCGCGGGCGAGGCGACCGCGGCGCGCGCCGTCCGCTCCAGCCGCGCGACGACCGGGCCCGGCGTGCCGGCGGCCACGAAGACGGCGTGCCAGTTGGTGCTCTCGTACCCCGGCAGCCCGGCCTCGGCGGCGGTGGGCACGTCCGGCAGCGCGGCGCTGCGCTCCCGCGAGCTGACGGCGAGCGCGCGCATCTGGCCGGCGCGGACGAACGGGATCGTGCTCGATATGGTGTCCACCATCACGTCGATCCGCCCCGCCATGAGGTCCGCGTTGGCCGGGCCCGAGCCGCGGTAGGGAACGTGGACCATGGCTCCGCCCGCCATGTCGGCGAGCATGTGGCCCGAGAGGTGGGTGATGGTGCCGGGGCCCGACGAGGCGTAGGTGCGGCGCCCCGGCTCGCGCCGCAGCAGCTCGACAAGCTCGCGCAGCGTCGCGGCGGGCAGGCCCGGGCTCACCACGACCACGTTCGGTACCAGGCCCACGAGCGAGACGGGGGCGAAAGCGCGGCGGATGTCGAAGGGGAGGTTGCGGTACAGCCCGGCGTTCAAGACGGCTGAGGACGCGGTGTGGAAGGCCAGGGTGTAGCCGTCGGCCGGCGCCGCGAGCACCGCCTCCGAGCCGATCACGCCGCCGCCGCCGCCGCGGTTCTCCACCGCTACGGGCTGGCCAAGCGCCTCGGACATGCCTTGCGCCGTGATGCGCGCGACGATGTCGGCCGAGCCGCCCGGCGCGAAGGGCACCACCATGCGGATCGGGCGGTTCGGGAAGGCGGCGCCCGCGTCCTGCGCCCTCGCCGGCGGGGCGAGGAGCGGCGCGCAAAGCAGGGACGAGAGGACGCGGCGGCGGGAGCGGCGCATCGCGGTTCCTCCATTCAGCTCCGCACGAACGGGCAGCCGCCCTCGCCCAGCGGCCGCCAAGCGTCATCGGGCGCTATGGTCGAGACCGGCTTGCAGAAGTCGTAGCGGTGCTTCGCTTCCGCTTCCGGCTTGACCTGCCAAAGGTACATCACGTGCATCGTCCGGCCGTCCTCGCGGACCCGGACGTCCGTGTTGTACATGTCGTTCACCGGCATGGCCTTCATCTTCGTGGCCACCGCGTCCCCGTCCGTGGAGCCGACCTCCTTCACCGCCTTCAGCCAGTGCGTCACCGCCGTGTAGACGGCGGCGTGCTGCAGGCCCGGCGGGGTCGTCATGCGCGCCATGTAGCGCCGCGACCAGGCGCGCGTCCCCTCGGTCATGTCCCAGTAGAAGCTGTCGGTGAACAGCATCCCCTCGCAG
>CADCTL010000029.1 GCA_902805625.1 uncultured Acetobacteraceae bacterium | reverse complement strand
TCACCGCCATGTAGGCCGCGTGCGGGCCGCCGTAGCCGAGCGGCACGCCGAAGCGCTGCGTGCTGCCCACCACCACGTCCGCGCCCATCTCGCCGGGCGGCGTCAGCAGGCAGAGCGAGAGCGGGTCGGCGCACACGATCGCCATGGCGCCAGCCTTGTGCGCCGCCGCGATCTCGGGGGTGAGGTCGCGCGCCTCGCCGGTGGTGCCGGGGTATTGCAGCAGCACCGCGAAGGGCTTCTCCGCTTCCGCCGCGGCGGCGATCTCCGCCGGCTGCGCCACCTTCACCTCGATGCCGACGGGTTCGGCGCGCACCCGCACCACCGCCAAGGTCTGCGGGTGGAGGTCCGCCGCCGCCAGCAGCACGTTCCCCTTGCCGCGGTGCGCGGCCTTGGCCAGCGCCACCGCTTCGGCCGCCGCCGTGCCCTCGTCCAGCAAGGAGGCGTTGGCGACGGGCAGCCCCGTGAGGTCCGCCACCACCGTCTGGAAGTTCACCAGCGCTTCCAGCCGCCCCTGCGCGATCTCCGCTTGGTAGGGCGTGTAGGCCGTGTACCAGCCGGGGTTCTCCAGCACGTTGCGCGCGATCACCGGCGGCACGTGGGTGTTGTGGTAGCCGAGGCCGATCAGCGACTTCACCCGCCACGCGTTGCGCTCGCTCATGGCGCGCAGTTCCGCCAGCGACTCCGCTTCGGTGGCCGGCGCCGGCAAGGCGGAGAGGTCCGCTCCCGCGATGGCGGCGGGGAGGGTGCGCGCGGCCAAGTCCTCCAGGCTCGCGGCGCCCACCACCCGGAGCATCGCCGCGATCTCGTCCTCGTTCGGCGCGACGTGGCGCTCGATGAAAGCGCCGTGGTCTTCCAGCGCCGCGAGTTCGTCCAGGGCGCCGCTCACGCCTGGCTCTCCACGAAGCGCTGGTAGCCCGCCTCGTCCATCAACTCGTGCAGCATCCCCGCGTCGGCGACCTCCAGCTTGTAGAACCAGCCCTCGCCGGTCGGGTCGCGGTTGACCAGGCCGGGGTCCTCGGCCAGCCGCCCGTTCGCCTCCACCACCTTGCCGGGGAGGGGCGCGTACACGTCCGAGGCGGCCTTCACGCTTTCCACCACCGCGCAGGCCTCGTTGCCGCTCACCTCGCGCCCGACCTCGGGCAGATCGACGAACACCACGTCGCCCAGCGCGGTTTGCGCGTGGTCGGTGATGCCGATGGTGACCACGTCGCCGCCGTCCATGCGGACCCACTCGTGGCTGGTGGTGTACTTGGTGTCGGACATCGGGCGGTCTCCGGGGATCAGCGCGCGTAGCGGTGCGGGGTGAAGGGCAGGGGGACGACGCGGGCGGGCAGGGCGCGGCCGCGCACCATCAGTTCGAGGGGGGTTCCGTCGGCGGCGTGGGAGCGCGCGACGTAGCCCATGGCCATCGGCCCCCCGAGCGAAGGGCCGAAGCCGCCGGACGTGACCTCGCCCAGCGCCGCGCCGCCCTCGGGCGCGTGGACGGGCGTATGCGCGCGGGCCGGCTGCCGCCCTTCGGGCTTGAGGCCGACGCGCAGCCGCGCCGGGCCTTCGGACAACTCCGCCCGCACCCGCTCGGCGCCGGGGAAGTTCCATTCGGTGCGGCGGCGCTTGCCGACCGTCCAGGTCAGCCCCGCCTCCACCGGGCTGGTGGTCTCGTCTATGTCGCTGCCGTAGAGGCAGAGCCCGGCCTCCAACCGCAGCGAGTCGCGGGCGCCCAAGCCGGCAGGCGAGGCGCTAGGCAGGGCCAGCAGCGCCTCGGCCAGCCGCTCGGCCTCCTCGGCCGGCGCGCTGATCTCGAAGCCGTCCTCGCCGGTGTAGCCGCTGCGGCTGGCGATCACGGGGATGCCGGCGATGCGCGTCTCGGCGACGCCCATGAAGGGCAGCGCGGCGAGGTCGGGCGCCAGCGGCGCCACCGCCTCCGCCGCCCGCGGCCCCTGGAAGGCGAGCAGCGCCCGGTCCGGCAGCCGCCGCATCGCCACGCCGGCGGGCAGCGCCGCCTCGATCAGCGCGAAATCCTCGTCTTTGCGGGCAGCGTTCACCACCACGAACAGGCGGTCGCCGAGGTTCGCCACCATGAAGTCGTCGAAGATGCCGCCGGTCATGGTGGTGAGCAGGGCGTAGCGCTGCCGCCCCGGCTTGAGCCCGCGCACGTCGGCCGGGGTCAGCGCCTCCAGCGCCGCCGCCGCGCCCTCGCCGCGCAGCTCCGCTTGGCCCATGTGCGACACGTCGAACAGCACGGCGCCGGCCCGGCAGGCGAGGTGCTCTGCCAGGATGCCGGCCGGGTAGTGGACGGGCATGGCGTAGCCCGCGAAGGGCACCATGCGACCGCCGAGCCGGCGGTGCAGCCCGGCCAGCGGGGTTTCGAGAAGCGTGTCAACGGGTGCGGCCACGTATCCCCCTGCCGCGGACCGCGGCGGTTCAGATCGTGGCCCCCCTCTGTCCTATGACCTGAGAGATTCGGCCGCTCTCCCGAAGCGCGCCTTTCTCCGTCGGTGCCGGCGCCTTGCGACGCCAGGCTTTCCAGAGGCCCCTCCCCCGCGCGGTTCATGGGCCTGAGCGTTTCCGGGGGCCGGTTGCGCCTTCGGCGGCGGCGACGCCCGCGCACGGGGATCGACGCTCTCTCCCGCACGGGATCAGCGGGTGTCGCTTCCTGTTTACCGCGTCGCGCGGTGCCGGCGCAACCGCGATGCCGGGGGGGGCGCCCCCGACGCCCGCCCGCTCACGCCGCGTTCTGGCGCTGCCACGCGCTCGGCGTCGTGCCGGCGAATTTGCGGAACGCCTTGGCGAAGTGGGCCGAGGAGCCGAAGCCGACGGCGAGCGCCACCGCGGTGACGGTGCGGCGGGGGTCGGCGGCGAGCATCTCCTTCGCGCGCTCCACCCGCTGCCCGACCAGGTGGCGGCGCGGAAGGCGGTGGCAAAGTGCCGCGGCGACAGCCCAGCCGCCGCAGCGAGGTCGGAGATGCACACGTCCTCGCCCAGCCGCTTCTCCATGCGATCGAGCGCGCGGCGCAGGCGGAACGGGGCGAGGCCGCCCTTCGGCCGGGCGCCGCCGCCTTCCTCGGCCGCCTCTTCCCAGATCCGCCAGCAGAGCGCCTCGACGAGCGGGCTGCGGAACGGCGCCGCGTGCAGCGCGCCGAAGTCGGCCGCGCCGCGCCCGCCGGGATCGCCACCACGGAGAAGGCGTGCGCGGTTTCCGCGCGGCGGCCTCGCCCGGGGCGGTCAGCAGCATGTCGCCCGGCTCCAGCCACCCCCGCCAGCGCCGGCCGCTCCCCATGCCCCAGGCGCGCGAAGCGGGCCCGGCGCCGGTTCACCTTGAGCAGGAACTCGGGCGCCGCGGGGTAGGCGTAGTCGCCGGCGGGCTGGCGGACCTCGGCCAAGGTGACGCCCGGCTCGGCCGCCGTCAGCCCGCGCAGCGGCGCCCCCCCGCCCGTCCGGCGGCGGCTTGCGGCGGCCGCC
>CADCTL010000028.1:294-25741 GCA_902805625.1 uncultured Acetobacteraceae bacterium | reverse complement strand
CGTCCGGCGTGCTGGTCGCGAGGCAGACGGCGGTGGGGTCGTTCGGCTCGGACGTTTCCGCCTCGGCCAGCCAAGCCTCGAACAGGGCAACGGGGTCGGTGACATCCATGGTTCGCATCCGCTGAGGGGCGTTGCGGGCGGGAGACAGCCGGGCCGCGGCCCCCTTGCCCCGTGTGGTGGCATGTGCGACCACCGCCCGCTACCCGCAACCAGCCGGTCACACCCAAAAATGCCTGAAGCGCCGCTCGTAGACGCCCCCGCCGGCACGCTCATGGCGGGCAAGCGAGGCTTGGTCATGGGCGTCGCCAACGACCGCTCCATCGCATGGGGGATCGCGCGGGCAGTCGCGGCGCAGGGCGGCCAAGTCGCCTTCACCTACCAGGGCGAGGCGCTGGAAAAGCGTGTTCGCCCGCTGGCGGAGAGCGTGGGGAGCCGCCACGTGCTGCCCTGCGACGTGACCGACGACGCCAGCGTGGACGCCGCCTTCGGGGCACTGGAGCGGGATTGGGGCGGGCTGGACTTCCTCGTCCACGCCATCGGCTTCGCCGACAAGCAGTACCTGCGCGGCCGTTACCTGGACACGCCACGCGACGCCTTCCTCCAGGCGTTCGACGTCTCTTGCTACAGCTTCGTCTCGGTTTGCCAGCGCGCGGTGCCGCTGATGCGCCCCGGCGGGTCGCTGCTGACCATGAGCTACCTCGGCGCCGAGCGCGTCACGCCGCACTACAACGTCATGGGCGTGGCCAAGGCGGCGCTGGAGGCGAGCGTGCGCTACCTCGCGGCCGACCTCGGCACCGCGGGCATCCGCGTCAACGCGATCTCGGCCGGGCCGATCAAGACGCTGGCGGCGAGCGGCATCGGCGACTTCCGCTACATCCTGAAGTGGAACCAGCTCAACGCGCCGCTGCGGCGGAACGTGACGATCGAGGACGTGGGCGGGGCCGGGCTGTACCTGCTGTCCGACCTGGCCTCCGGCGTCACGGGCGAGGTCCACCACGTGGACTGCGGTTACCACGTGGTCGGGATGAAGAACCCGGACGCGCCCGACATCAGCACCGTGAAGGACTAGGCTCCCCGGTGCGGGTTGCGGGGTTCGGGCCGGCCCACAGATGTGAGGGCCGAACATTGGACCCGAGCGGCCGACCATGTCCCACAACAGCTTCGGCCACCTGTTCCGCGTCACCACTTGGGGCGAGAGCCACGGGCCGGCGATCGGCTGCGTGGTGGACGGCTGCCCGCCGCGCTTGTCGCTCTCCGAGGCCGACATCCAACCCTTCCTCGACCGGCGGCGGCCGGGGCAGTCGAAGCTGGTCACGCAGCGGCAGGAGCCGGACGCGGTCCGCATCCTGTCCGGCGTCCACGAAGGACTGACAACCGGCACGCCCATCGCGCTGGTGATCGAGAACCAGGACCAGCGCTCGCGCGACTACGGCGAGATCAAGGACCGCTTCCGGCCCGGCCACGCCGACCTCACCTACGAGCTGAAATACGGCGTCCGCGACCACCGCGGCGGCGGGCGCAGTTCCGCGCGGGAAACGGCGATGCGCGTCGCGGCGGGCGCCGTGGCGCGCAAGGTCCTCGGCCCCGACCTGCGCGTGCGCGCCGCGATGGTGCAACTCGGCGACGACCGCGTGGACCGCGCGCGGTGGGACTGGGCGGCGGTGGAGCGCAACGACCTGTTCTGCCCGGACCCGGTCGCCGCCGCGCGCTGGGAGGAGCGGCTGCTGGCCGTGCGCAAGGCGGGCTCCTCGCTCGGCGCCGTCGTCGAGGTGGTGGCGGAGGGCGCGCCGCCCGGACTGGGCGCGCCGATCTACGCCAAGCTGGACGCGGAGATCGCCGCGGCGCTGATGGGCATCAACGCGGTCAAAGGCGTCGAGATCGGCGACGGCTTCGCCGCCGCGGCGCTCTCCGGCGAGGACAACGCGGACGAGCTGCGCATGGGCGCGGACGGGCGCGTGCTCTTCGGGTCCAACCGCGCCGGCGGCGTGCTGGGCGGCATCTCCACCGGGCAGCCGATCGTCGCGCGCTTCGCGGTGAAGCCCACCTCCTCCATCCTCACGCCGCGCAAGGGCGTGGACCGGCACGGCCGCGACGTGGATGTGGAAACCCGGGGCCGGCACGACCCCTGCGTGGGAATCCGCGCCGTCCCCGTGGGGGAGGCGATGCTGGCGCTGGTGCTGGCCGACCACTTGTTGCGGCACCGCGCGCAGAACCCCGACGCGCCCGGCGAGGCGAGGTTGCCGCGCAACTAACCCCACATTCCAGCGTTCCCGGCCGGAAGCCTGAATGACCTACCGTCCAAGTCGGATAATGGCTTGACGAGAACCGGGTCTGGGCACCTTTTAAGAACAAACACGTTCGGGAAAGACGGAATGGCCATGCCCTTCGCCGATGCGCTGGCCCCCGCCGGGGCGCTCCAATCCTTCGTCGCGTTGTGCGGTGAATCGTCGTGGAATCGACGCACCGCGGAACTCTGCGCGCGTGCCCAGGCCGGATCGCTGCTCGGCCGCATCGCGCAACAGCGGCATGCCTTGGAACTGGCCCTCGCGCGCGTCGCCGACCGGACCACGAAGACCCGGGCGGGCGCCGTCGAGCGCCTCCTCTGCCTCCTCGCCCAAGAGGCGGTGGAGACGGCCGCCGCGTTGCCGGCGGCCTCGCGTGGCCGCTTCCGGGAAGACATCCTGGCCGGGCTGACGGGCGAAGCGACGCTGATCCCGCTGTTCCACCGCCTCCGCACGGCGGCGCTGCTGCGCCGGCGCGGCTTCACGCTGCGCTTCGATGGCTTCGCCGAAGGCGCCGTCTACGACATGCTGGCGGAGCGCGAGGGCGCGACGGTGGAGGTCGCTTGCGAGACGGTGTCCGCCGAAGCGGGGCGCAAGGTGAACCGCGGCGACTGGTGGATGCTGGTGGATCGCATCAACCCGGAGCTGCAAACCTGGCTCGCCGCGCACCCCGGGCGCTATCTGCTCAAGATGACCCTGCCCGAAGGTCTGGCCGGCCCCAACCAAACCGCCGAGGTGCATCAGCGCATCTCCGCGCTGTTGGCGGCGGAGCGGCGGCAGGGCGCGTGCAGCCAAGCCGTGCTGAAGCTCGACCCGCTGGTACTGGCCGGGGCGCAAGCGGGCGACCGCCCCGGCGGCTTGCCGGCGCGCTTGCGGGAGCAGTTCGGGCCGGAAGCGCATTTGGCCGTCACCGGCAACCCCAGCAGCAACAGCGTCTTCGTCATGGCCGCCCGCGCGTCGCAGGAGAACGAGGTGGCCGCGGCGGTGTGCCGCCGGCTGGCGAGCGCGGCCGAGAGCCGGTTGACGGGCCGCCACCCCGGCATCCTCGCGGTCTTCCTGGAAGACCTCGACCGGGCCGAGTGGCGCGCCTTGCGGGAGAAGCTGGAGCTGGAGGGCGCGGTGCGCCGCTTCCTCACCACCGGGCCGGCGCGGCGGGTCGTCGCGGTGTCCTGCGCGTCCCGCTTCGAGCTGTTCGGCGCGCCGCCGCCGGACGGCGTAGCGGACGGGGAATTACGCTTCCGTAATCCGGCGCACCCGGCCGCCAAGCAGCCGGCATTGGCGCCCGCGATCCTGTCGTCAGTGTGATGGGCGGCCAAGCGGGCGTGCCGTTATCCATGGGCAACCACGCTGTTGCGGAGGCGTTCTGCCGCGCAACGAAGCCGACCTCTCCCAGCGAGCGGGCGGCTCAGCAAGAGGACCCCATGAACGAGCTCGACTTCGAGGCCAAGCTCGCCGAACTCGACCGGCTCCTGAACGACCCCGAAGTCCGCATGGACCCCGACCGGGTGTGGACCATTCTCGCCGAGATCAGCGACAAGGACGTGAGAGTGCCGGTCCGGGCCTGACGGCGCCCGGATCAGCGATGATGACCGCCTCGTCGCCAAGTCAGGCGACTTCGAACAATCCGGCGGCGCCCTGGCCGCCCCCGATGCACATGGTGACCACAACGAAGCGCCCGCCGCGGCGCTTCGCTTCAATCAGAGCGTGTCCGGTCATGCGCGCGCCGCTCATGCCGTAGGGATGACCGACGGAGATGGCGCCGCCGTCCACGTTCAGGCGCTCGTCCGGGATGCCGAGCCGGTCGCGGCAGTGGAGCACTTGGCACGCGAAGGCCTCGTTCAGCTCCCATAGGTCGATGTCGTCCGGCTTGAGGCCATGCTGCGCCAGCAGCTTGGGCACGGCGAACACCGGGCCGATGCCCATCTCCGCCGGGTCGCAGCCCGCCACCGCCATGCCGCGGTAGACGCCGAGCGGCTGGAGGCCGCGGCGCGACGCTTCTCCTTCCTCCATCACCACGCAGGCCGAGGCGCCGTCCGAGAGCTGGGACGCGTTGCCGGCGGTGATGAACCGGCCTTGCTTGATCCGCTGCCCGTCGGCCAGCACCGGCTTCAAGGCGGCCAAGCCCTCGGGCGAGGTGTCGGGCCGATTGCCCTCGTCCTTCGTGAGCGTGACGGCTTTGAAGGAGATCTCGCCCGTTGCCTTGTCCTGCACCGCCATGCGCGAGGGCATGGGCGCGATCTCGGCGTCGAAGCGGCCGGCCTGCTGCGCCGCGGCGGTGCGCTGCTGGGAGCGGAGCGCGTACTCGTCCTGCTGCTCGCGCGACACGCCGTAGCGGTCGGCCACGACCTCGGCCGTTTCCAGCATGGACATGTAGAGCTGCGGCACGTGCTCCTCCAGCCAGGGGTCGCGCGTGCGGTGGCGGTTCATCTTGTCGTTCTGCACGAGCGAGATGGACTCCAGCCCGCCGCCGACGACCGCTTGCATCCCGTCGTGCATCACCTGCTTCGCGGCCGTGGCTATGGCCATGAGGCCGGAGGAGCACTGCCGGTCGATGCTCATGCCCGGCACCGTGTCCGGCAGGCCGGCGCGCAGGGCGCTTTGCCGCGCCATGTTGGAGCCCTGGCTGCCCTGCTGCAGCGCCGCGCCCATGACCACGTCCTCGACCTCCGCCGGGTCGAGGCCGGCGCGGCTCACGGCTTGCGCGATGGCGTGGCCGCCGAGCGCCTGGGCCTGGGTGTCGTTGAAGGCGCCGCGGTAGGCGCGGCCGATCGGCGTGCGCGCGGTCGAGACGATGACGGCTGAGCGCATGGCTTTCCTCCCCTCGTCGATCCGTTTTTCGGCGACGTTCCGTGCGGTATGGGCCGAAACGGGAGTGGCGGGAAGCGCCGGGCGCGCGTCAACCATCCGGCAAGTGCGTCATGCCGCCCCTTGCCCAATGCCCTCCAGGCAGGAGCCGGCGTTCGACCAGCCGGCGCAGCGCGACGGAGCATCCGAGAACGGAGGCGACGAGCCAAAGAGGCAGCTTCCAGTAACTCACGAGCATACTCCAAGCCCCGGATGTTCGAGGACTTCACGACGCCCTGTTGCGCTGCCCGGGCTCGGCTGATGCCGCGTCAGGCGCCCAAAATCTTCCACACCCCGTCCGCGTGGACGACGGTGCGTCCGCCCACCTCCAGCATCCCGCGCACGAACACCACGGTGCGGGTGCGGCGCAACACCTCGGCCCGCGCCTCGACCAGTTCGCCGAGGCGGACGGGCGCGATGAACTGGGTGTTGAGCTGCACCGTGGTGACGGGCCGGCGCTCCACCGCCTCCCACACCGTGGCGCCCAGCGCGTCGTCGGCGAAGCTCATCAGCATCCCGCCGTGGACCACGCCGCCGAGGTTCAAGTGCCGCTGCTCCGCCACGAAGGCGTAACGCCAGGCGTCGCCGTCGCGCCGCGCCAGGAAGGGGCCGACCAGCGCCGGGTAGTCGCTGGCGCGCATGGGCTTCCAGCCCGCGGCGGCGTGGGCGGCTGGGGTGGCGTCGTCGGGGGGCATGGCGGGTCCTGCGCTGTCGCGCCGCGGCCTATAGCGGGCGTGCGCGGCGCGGCACAGTCAGGCGTCGCGGATGGCGGCGAGGAGGAACTCGCGGTTGCCCTCGGGCCCGAGAAGGGGGCTCGGCTCGATGCCCAGGACGCGCCAGCCGGGCAGGCCGCGCCACCACGTGGCGACGCGCTCGCACACCGCGCGATGCACCCCGGCGTCGCGCACCACGCCGCCCTTGGCTACGGCCGGCCCGACCTCGAACTGCGGCTTGACCAGCGCGCAGGCCCAAGCGCCCGGGGCGCAGAAGGCGAGCGGCGCCGGCAGGATGGTGGCGAGGCCGATGAAGGAGGCGTCGCAGACCAGCGCGCCGACCGGTTCCGGCACCTGCTCCGCCGCCAAGTAGCGGGCGTTCACCCGTTCCAGCACGGCCACGCGCGGGTCGTTGCGGAGCGACCAGTCTAGCTGCCCGTGGCCCACATCCACGGCGTACACGCGCGTCGCCCCGCCGTGCAGCAGGACATGGGTGAAGCCTCCGGTGGAGGCGCCGACGTCGAGGCAGACGCGCCCAGCGGGCGAGAGGCCGAAATGCGCCAGCCCGTGCGCGAGCTTCACGCCGCCGCGCGAGACCCACGGGTGGTCTTGCCCGCGCAAGGAGAGCGGCCGGTCGGCGGGGAGCGTCTGGCCCGCCTTCTCGATCCGCGCCTCGCCGGAGAACACCTTGCCGGCGAGGATCAGCGCCTGCGCGCGGGCGCGGCTCTCCACCAAGCCGCGGTCCACCAAGAGCTGGTCGGCGCGCTGCTTGGGCGGCGCGCGGCCGGTCACGCCCGCGCCGGCAGCGCCTTCGCGTCGGCGCCCAGCGCCGAAACGGCGGCGGCGACTATGTGCGCCGCGTTCAGCCCCGCCTCGTCGTACTGCTTCTTCGGCGCCTCGTGGTCGATGAAGCGGTCAGGCAGGCACATCGGCCGCACCTTGAGCCCCTGGTCGAGCAGGCCGCGCCAAGCGAGGTGCTGCATCACCAGCGAGCCGAAGCCGCCGACCGAGCCCTCCTCCACGGTGATGAGCACGGCGTGGTTCCGCGCCAGCCGCTCGATCAAGGCGGTGTCGAGCGGCTTGGCGAAGCGCGCGTCGGCCACGGTGGTGGACAGGCCGCGCGCGCCCAGGTCCTCCGCCGCCCGCAGCGCTTCGCGCAGCCGGGTGCCGTAGGACAGGATGGCGACGGTGGTGCCCTCCTTCAGCACGCGCCCGCGGCCGACGGCCAGGGGCGTGCCGCGCGCCGGCAGCTCCAGCCCGTAGCCCTCGCCGCGCGGGTAGCGGAAGGCGCTCGGCCGGTCGCCGATGGCGGCGGCGGTGGCCACCATGTGCATCAGCTCCACCTCGTCGCTCGCCGCCATCAGCACCATGCCCGGCAGGCAGCCGAGATAGGCGATGTCGAAGGATCCGGCGTGGGTGGCGCCGTCCGCGCCGACCAGCCCGGCCCGGTCCATGGCGAAGCGCACGGGCAGGGATTGCAGCGCCACGTCGTGGACGACTTGGTCGTAGGCGCGCTGGAGGAAGGTGGAGTAGATGGCGCAGAACGGCTTCATCCCCTCCGTCGCCATGCCGGCGGCGAAGGTCACGGCGTGCTGCTCGGCGATCCCGACGTCGAAAGAGCGCTTCGGGAACTTCTTGGCGAAGGCGTCCAGGCCCGTGCCGGATGGCATGGCGGCGTTGATGGCGACGATCCGCTCGTCCGCTTCCGCCTCTGCCACCAACGCGTTGGCGAAGACCTTGGTGTAGGAGGGCGGGCCGGGCGGGGCCTTCACCTGCTCGCCGGTGACGACGTTGAACTTCACCACGCCGTGGTACTTGTCCGCGCTCGCCTCTGCCGGCGGGTAGCCCTTGCCCTTCTTGGTGACGACGTGGAGCAGCACCGGCCCCTTGTGGTCGTTGTCGCGCAGGTTCCGCAGGATGGGCAGCAGGTGGTCGAGGTCGTGCCCGTCGATGGGGCCGACGTAGTAGAAGCCCAACTCCTCGAACAGCGTGCCGCCGGTGAGCAGGCCGCGCGCGTACTCGTCCGCCCGCTTCGCCGCGCGCTCCAGCGGCGCCGGGAAGCGCTTGGCGAGCCTCCCCATCAGGTCCCGCAGGTTCATGAAGGGCCGCGAGGAGATGGTGCGCGACAGGTAGGCGCTCATCGCGCCGACCGGCGGCGCGATGGACATGTCGTTGTCGTTGAGGATGACGATGAGGTTGGCGTTGGAGGCGCCGGCGTTGTTCATCGCCTCGTAGGCCATGCCGGCGCTCATCGCGCCGTCGCCGATCACCGCGATCACCTGGCGCTCGGCCTCGCCCTTGAGGTCGCGCGCCACCGCCATGCCGAGCCCGGCGGAGATGGAGGTGGAGGAGTGCGCGGCGCCGAACGGGTCGTACTCGCTCTCGCTGCGCCGCGTGAAGCCGGACAGCCCACCGCCCTGGCGGAGCGTGCGGATGCGGTCGCGCCGGCCGGTGAGGATCTTGTGCGGGTAGGCCTGGTGGCCGACGTCCCAGATCAGCCGGTCGTGCGGCGTGTCGAACACCGCGTGGACGGCGACCGTCAGCTCCACCACGCCGAGCGAGGCGCCCAGGTGCCCGCCGGTCACGCTGACCGCCTGGATGGTTTCGGCGCGCAGCTCGTCCGCGAGCTGCTTGAGCTGCTCGGCCGAGAGGTTTCGCATGTCCGACGGCACGCGCACCCGGTCGAGCAAGGGCGTGGCGGAGGAGGGCGGGGCGGAGGACGGCATGGTCAGCTTCTCCGCTCGATCGTGAAGTCGGCTAGCATTCGCAAGAGGTCAACCCGTTCCGTGAAGCCGTCAAGGTGCGCCTTGGCCTGCGCTACCAGCCGCTCCGCCTGTAGCCGGGCGCGCTCCGCCCCCATGAGGCCGACGAGGGTGGCCTTCCCGGCCGCGGCGTCCTTGCCGGTTCGCTTGCCGGCTTCGTCCGCGCTGGCCGTGGCGTCCAGCAGGTCGTCGGCGATCTGGAAGGCGGCGCCGAGTTCGCGACCGTACAGACAGAGCGCGTGGCGCAATTGCGACGGCGCCTTGCCGAGCACGGCGCCCGACTCGGCCGCGAATTCGATCAGCTTGCCGGTCTTGAGCGTTTGGAGCCGGCCGACCTCGGCCTCGCTCAACGGCTCGTCCGCGCCCTCGGCCAGCATGTCGAGCATCTGCCCGCCGCACATGCCGCGCGGCCCGGCGGCGCGCGACAGGCCGCGGACGAGTTCCGCGCGCACCGCCGGGTCGCGGTGCGTGTTCTCCTCGGACAGCACGGTGAAGGCGTGGCATTGCAGCGCGTCGCCCGCCAGGATCGCCGTCGCTTCGTCGAAGGCGCGGTGGGCGGTGGGCTTGCCGCGGCGCAGGTCGTCGTCGTCCATGGCCGGCAGGTCGTCGTGGACGAGGCTGTAGGCGTGGACCATCTCGATCGCCGCCGCGACCCGCAGCGCCGCGTCGCGGCACACGCCGAACTGCCGCGCGCCTTCCAGGACCAGAAAGCCGCGCATCCGCTTGCCGCCGCCGATCGCGGCGTAGCGCATCGCCTCGAACAGCCGCGCTTCCGGCCCCTCGACGGGCGGCAGCAGCGCGTCCATCGCCTCGTCTATTTCGGCCGCCGCCGCCGCCATGGCGCGCGACAGGGAGAGGACCGGAGCCTCCGCGATCGGACTCATGCGTCGGGGTGCCTCACTCGGCGTCGCGCAGGACGGGGCCGGCCGGCCCTTCCATGATCGCCTGGACCTTGGCCTCGGCCTCGGCCAGCTTCGCTTCGCAGTGGCGGCGGAGCGCGGCGCCGCGCTCGTAATCGGCGATGGCCTGGGCGAGGCTGCCCTTGCCGCCCTCGAGCGACTTCACGATCTCCTCGAGCTCCTGCAAGGCTTCCTCGAACGACTTCCGCGCGAGGTCATCCGACTCTCCCATCCGCGCCCCCCTGAGCGAACGGGCAGCATAGCAAGGGATGCCGATCGGGCGAAATCCCGGCCCGGCGGGTTCAACCCCGCGCGCCGCGCCGCCACGCGCCGGGCGTGACGCCCTTTGCGAGGCGAAACACGGTGGTGAGGTGCGCTTGGCTGGAGAAGCCGGCCAGCAACGCGACCGAAGCGAGCGGCAAGGTGTGGTCGCCGAGCAACGCTTCAGCGCGCGCGACCCGGCGTTCCAGCAGGTAGCTCCACAGCGGCTGCCCGGTGGTGCGGCGGAAGGCGCGGCTCAGGCGGTGTGGCGGCAAGCCGACAGCGGCCGCGAGGTCCGACAAGGTCAGCCGATCCGCCAACCGCTCCTCGATGAGCGTGCGCACGCGGCGGAGGTCCCCGTCGGACAGGGCGGGCGCCGTCCCCGCGCCCGGACGCGGGTGCAGGATGTGCGACGCCAGCGCGAGGCACAGCCCTTCCAGGAAAACGCCGCCGCGCGCGAAGCCTTGGAGGGCGTCGAGCAGCAACGCGCCGCTCAGGCGCTCCATCAGCGCGTCGTCTGCGATGACCTCGACGCCGAAGGCGGCGGCCCGCGCCGCGGCGGCGGGGCCGAGCCCTTCCACGGTCGCAGGCTCGGCGGTGACGGACAGGGTTTCGAAGCCGATGTCCCACGCCAGGTCCGTCGCCGCCCCAGCGCCGAACACGAAATGTTGACCGGGCCCGATCGCGTCCGCCATCCACCGCCGCTTCCCCCCGCGCCAGCAGAAGCCGAGCGGCGCGCCGAGGTGGCGGCAGACCCGGAGCGCCGTGTTCTCGACGCGGATCGGCTCCGGCTGCGGGTGGAAGCGCTCCAACGCCGCCACGAAGCCGCCGGCGGCCAAGCACGACGTGGCTTCGGCGAAGGGGCCGTGGTCGCGCTGGAACGGATCGGGCCTGACCACGGGAGGGGCGCGGCGGAAGGCCGCCACCCCGCTCGGCACCGCTGTTGCGAGGCGCGCGGCGTGGCTCGCGCGCGCCGGGGGCCGGTGTTGCTCCATCGCCAGCTCCTCCCGACGGCACCCCGGATCGGCGCGCGCTCCCTGCGGACGCGGGTGCGCCGGATGTAATCGCCCGTTCGCGGGATGGAAGAAAGCCGCCACGGTGCCCACCACCTCCGGCCTCGAACGGAGCGGCGCGCCGCGCGGTGCGGCAGCGCGACGGCTCCGGGTCCAAGGAGTACGACGACCATGGCGCACGCCACACCGACGCCCGCCCGCACCCTGCTCACGCCGGGCGACCACACGCTCATCATGATCGACCACCAATCGCAGATGGCCTTCGCCACCAAGTCCATCGACCCGGTGGTGATGCGGAACAACGCCGGCTTGGTGGCCCACGCCGCCGCCGGCTTCGGCGTGTCCACCATCCTCACCACGGTGGCGGAGAAGACCTTCTCCGGCCCGATCTTCCCCGAGATCGCGGAGGCCTTCCCCGGCGCTGAGGCCATCGACCGCACCTCCATGAACACCTGGGAAGACCCGCGCATCGCCGAGCGGGTGAACGCGGCCGGCAAGGGCAAGGTGGTGTTCGCCGGGCTCTGGACATCGGTGTGCATCGTTTTCCCGGCCCTGTCGGCACTCGAGCAGGGCTTCGAGGTCTACGCCATCGCCGACGCCTGCGGCGACGTGACGGAAGAGGCGCATGAGCGCGCCATGGAGCGCATGGTCCAGGCCGGCGTGCGGCCCATGACGAGCCTGCAATACCTGCTGGAACTCCAGCGCGACTGGGCCCGCACGGAGACCTACGAGCTGACGGCCGGCATTTCCAAGCGGTACGGCGGCGCGTACGGCCTCGGCATGATCTACGCCGGCGCCATGTTCGGCGGCAGCGAAGGGCACGCCGAAAAGGGCACGGCCAAGGCCGACCCGGCGCGGTCGCGGGCCGCGGAATAGCGGGGCGCTTCCGCGCGCGCCCGGGCGCGCTTCGCCCGGGCGCGCGCGGAAGTACGGGAGAACGGACATGAGCGGAAGCACGGTGCCCATCGGCGGCATCCACCACGTCACGGCCATCGCCGCGGACCCGCAGCGCAACCTGGATTTCTACGCCGGCGCGCTCGGCCTGCGGTTGGTGAAGCGCACGGTCAACTTCGACGACCCCGGCACCTACCACCTCTACTACGGCGACGGTGCGGGCTCGCCCGGCTCCATCCTCACCTTCTTCCCTTACGTCGGCGCCCACCAGGGGCGGCACGGCGTGGGGCAGGCGGCGGAAACCCGCTTCGCCGTGCCGAAATCGAGCGTCGGTCACTGGGTGGAGCGCCTGATGCGCCACCACGTCACGGCGGACGGCCCGGCGCCGCGCTTCGGCGACGGCGCGCCGGTGCTGTCCTTCCGCGACCCGGACGGGCTGATGCTGGAACTCGTCGGCCTCGACGAGCCCGGCGGTGGCGCCGTCGGCTGGGACGGCGCGCCGGTGCCGGCCGAGCATGCCATCCGCCGCATCCTAGGCGTCTCGCTCTGGCTCGAATCCTACGACCGTTCCGCCGCGCTGCTCACCGGGCCGATGGGCTTCCGCGCCGTCGCGGAGGAGGGCGACCGCCATCGCTATGCCGGCCCCGGCGCGGCCGAGGTGGAGCTGCGCTGTGCGCCCGGCTTCTGGCCCGGCGCGATGGGCGCCGGGACGGTCCACCACGTCGCTTTCCGCGTGCCCGACCTCGCCGCGGAGGAGGCGGCGCGCGTGACGCTGGCGCGCGAAGCGGGGCTCGACGTGACGCCGGTGCTCGACCGGCAATACTTCCGCAGCGTGTACTTCCGCGAGCCCGGCGGCGTGCTGTTCGAGATCGCCACCGACCCACCCGGCTTCGCCGCGGACGAGCCCGCGGAAGCCTTGGGCCTCTCGCTCAAGCTGCCCGCTTGGCTGGAGCCGCGGCGCGAAACCATCGAGCGGCGCTTGCCGGAGCTGCACGCCCCGGTCCGTCGGTGATGGCGGGCATTGAGGCGCTGGCGCACGTCTTCCGCCCCGGCGAGGCGCCCGGCCCGGCGCTGCTCACCCTCCACGGCACGGGCGGCGACGAGCTGGACATGCTGCCGCTGGCGTCAGCCATGGCGCCCGGCGCGCCGGTGCTCTCGCCGCGCGGGGCCGTGCGGGAGGGCGCGGCAAACCGTTGGTTCCGGCGCTTCTCGGAGGGCGTGTTCGATCTCGACGACCTGCGCCGCCGCGCGACGGACCTCGCGGCCTGGGTCGCGGCGGCGCGCGAAGTACACCGGGACGCCCTCGCCGGCCGGCCGCTGGTGGCGCTCGGCTACTCCAACGGCGCCAACATCGCGGCCGCCGCGCTGCTCGCCGGCCACCGCGGCGTGGTGGACGCGGCCATCCTGCTGCGCGCGCAGCACACGCTGGACGCGGCGGCCGGGCTCGACCTGCGCGGGCTGCCGGTGCTGCTCCTGTCGGGCGCGGCGGACCCGGTGGTGCCCGCGCCGGAAGCCGCACGTCTCGCCGCGGCGCTGCGGGCCGGCGGCGCGGCGGTGGCGCACGAGACGGTGCCGGCCGGGCACGGCCCCGACCCCAGGGATGTCGCCCTGGCGAGGCGCTTCCTCGCCGATCGCGCTGCGCCGCCAGCGTAACCGGCCGCGTCGGCTATGGCGGCTCGCGTCGCAGGCGCTTGACCCGTTGCATCTGGTAGGCGGTGATTACACGCGCCGACCGCAGGCGGGGGTCGCAGCGCAGATGGGTGTTGGAAGCGTATGCCGCGCTGCCGGCTTCGGAACCGAAGTCGAGCCTGCACACGATTCCGCCCTCGTCGCCGGCGTAGCTGGTCCAGGTGGTTTCGCAGGCCGGTCGAACGCCGCCTGCCGGGCGCTGTTCGCGGAGCTCCACGACGAGTTAGGGCATCAGGCGCGCAAGCATCGGAAGCGCCGTCTGCGGTCGCGCGAGCAGGCGCTCGGTCACGTCCGGGTGTCGAGCCCGCGGCCTCGGCGGGTTCGGCACCGCCATTCCAGGGCCGGTTGACGGCAGAAGCCGTATGACTCCTCTATCCAGCCATCACGGGCGCGCGCGCCTCCAGCCAGTCCTCGAAGGCGGCGGCGAAGCCGTCCAGTTCGGCGGCACCGACCTCCAGGCTGAGCGCGATCATGCCGCGGCGTGCGAGGAAGAAACCGCGCTCCAGCATGTCGAGGAACAGCAGCTCGCGCAGGCGCGGGTCGGAACCGGCGCTGTCGGCCGGGCGGCGCACAGGGCCGCGCACGAAGTGCGGCGCCATGAGGCTGCCCAGGCCGGACCATTGCAACGCCACGCCGTGCCCGGCGGCGGCGTTGAGGCGGGCGCGCAGGGCCTCCCCCAGATTGAACAGGCGGTCCGCCACCTCCGCCGTGAACACCTCGGACAATCCGGCGACGCCGGCGTGCATGGTCAGCACGTTGTTGTTGAAGGTGCCGGCGTGGGGCAGGGCATCGGGGCGGCGCGGGTCGTACAACTCCATCAAGGAGCGCTTGCCGCCGAAGGCGCCGAAGCTCATCCCGCCGCCGATGTACTTGCCGAGCGTCGTCATGTCCGGCGAAACGCCGAGCCGCGCCTGCTGCCCGCCGGCCGACATGCGGCTGGTCATCACCTCGTCGAAGACCAACACCGCGCCGGTGCGGTCGGCGGCGTCGCGCAGCGCTTGCAGGAACGCGGGCTCGGCCGGGATGCAGCCGCCCGACCCCATCATCGGTTCCACGAGGACGCAGGCGAGGTCGCCGGCGTGTTCCTCCACCAGGGCGAGCGTGCCGGGCGCGTCGTTGTAGGGCGCCAGCACCCACTCGTGCGGCACGTTCACCGGGCTGCCGCCGCCGCCGAAGTGCAGCACGCCGCCGTGGTAGCCGCCGTCGAACACCATCACCTTGCGCCGGCCCGTGGCGGCGACGGCCGTGGCGATGGCGAGCAGGTTCGCTTCCGTGCCCGAGTTGGTGAAGCGGACGAGGTCGATGGAGGGGAAGCGCTCGCAAACCAAGCGCGCCAGCTTCGCTTCCATGGCGCCGTGGCCGCCCATGTTCCACCCGCCGTCGAGCGCCCGGTCCAGCGCAGCGCGGATCACGGGGTGCGAGTGGCCGTAGAGGCCCGCCGTGTACTCGCCCAGGAGGTCCACGTACCCGTGCCCGTCCGCGTCCCACAGCCGGCATCCCTCGCCCCGCGCCATCAGCAGCGGGAAGGGGCCGTGGAACAGCGTGGTTCGGGTGTTGCCGCCGGGCAGGCTGGCCGCCGCCTCCACATGCGCGGCCAAGCTCGACGGGTTGCGCGAAACGTAGGCCTCGCGCGCTTCGGCGAGGGCCGCGTCCAGCGTGGCGTTCGGGAGGGTCTCCGACATGCGCTCACTCCAATTGGATGTTCGCCGCGCGGATGACGGCGGCCCAGCGCTCCCGCTCCTCGCGCACGAACGCGCCCAGGTTTTCCGGGCTGGTCGCTTCCGGGTTCGTCGCCTGCTGCCGGAACACCTCGACCACCGACGGCACGCGCAGGGCTTCGGCCGTCACCGCGGCCAAGCGCCGCACCACCGGCTCCGGCGTGCGCGCCGGCACGTGGAAGGCGAACCAGTTGCCCGTCACCACGTCCACGCCCGCCTCGCGCAAGGTCGGCGCGGCGGGCAGGATGGCGAGGCGCTCGGCGCTCGTCGCCGCCAGCACGCGCACCCGGCCGTCGCGCGCCAGCGCCTCCGCGCCGCCGGCGGGCAGCACCATCGCGTCCACTTGGCCCCCCGCCACCGCCGTCATCCCTGGCGCCTGGCCGGTGAAGGGGACGTGCAGCATCTCGACGCCCGCGGCGCGCGCGATGCGCTCCATGGAAAGGTGCGACGCGGAGGCCACGCCCCAGGACGCGAAGGAAAGCCGCCCCGGCGCGGCGCGCGCGGCGGCGAGCAGGTCGGGCAGCGCCGAAACGCGCGGCTGGCTCGGCCCGGCGATCACCGCGAAGGGCACGCGCGCGAAAAGGCTCACCGGCGCGAAGTCCGCCGCGGGGTCGTAGGCCAGCCGGCGGTAGGCGAACGGGTTGATCGCGTGCGTGTCGGCGTTGGAGACGAACAGCGCGTGGCCGTCCGGCGCCGCCCGCGCCGCGGCCTCGGCGCCGACGCCGCCGTTGGCGCCGGCCCGGTTCTCGATCACCACGGGCTGCCCGAGCGCGGCCTGCATGGACGGCGCCATGGCGCGGGCGAGGATGTCCGTCACGCCGCCCGCGTTCCACGGCACGATCACGCGCAGGCTGCGGTCCGGGAACGCGCGGGCGGACCGCGGCGCGACGCCGAGCGCCACGGCCGCCGACAGGGCGCCGCCGACCACGAGGCCGCGGCGAGTGGACTCCACCATGCTCGGCTCCTCCCGTTCGGACCGCGCCGGAGCCGGGAGCTTGTCACGCCGCGGCACGGCGCGGAAGCTGGCCGAAAACGGGCGGGGAGGCGGCCATGGCGGCGGGCTGGGCGACGATGCGGCAAGACGGCGCCTTGGCGCGCTGGCGGGCGCTGTGCGAAACGGACGCCGCGCTGGCCCGCGGCCTCCCCGGCGCCGCGGCGCGCTTCGCGGTGGAGCAGGAGGGTCTGCGCCTCGTGCTCGGGCTGGCGGGCGGGCGCGCCACGCTCTCCGAGGACGGCGAGGCCGACGCCGCCTTCGCGGCGCCCGCCGGGACCTGGTCGAAGTTCCTGGAGGCCGCGCCGCCGCGCCACCACCACAACCTGTTCGCGATGCGGATGCGCGTGCCGGAATTCCAAGTGTCGGGCGACGACTTGGTCTGGGCGCAGCACTGCCATCTGCTGCGCCGCGCGCTCGACCTCGGGCGCTGGGTCCTGCGCGGCGAGCGCGGCCCGGCCCCGGCCTCGCTCCGGCCGAGCCTCGGCACGCCGGCTCCCTGCCCGCCCGCGCGGGGGCGCTACGTCCCGGTGCGCGCGGCCGGCCGGGAGATCGTGCTCTACGGCGAGACCTCTGGCGGAGGCCGCCCCCTCCTCGGCCTGCACACCGCCGGCTCGGACAGCCGCCAATTCCACCGGCTGATGGCGGAGCCCCGGGTGACGGCGGCCGGCTGGAGCGTCACCACCTTCGACCTGCCGGGCCACGGCCGCTCGCCCGCCATTGTCGAGCCGGGCGCTTGGGCACTGACCACCGATCTCTACGCCGAGCTGATCCTCGGCTTCCTCGACGCCTGGAGGTTCGCGGAGAAGCCGGTCCTCCTCGGCGCTTCCATGTCCGGCGAGATCGCGCTGGAGATGGCGCTGCGCGCGCCGGAGCGCTTCGCCGGCATCGTGGCCTGCGAGGCCGCGGACCACATCGCCGGCCGCCGCACGCCCTTCGCCGACCACCCGCGCGTCAACGCCGCGATTTTCACGCCCGAATGGGTGGAAGGGCTGATGGCGCCGCAATCGCCCGCCGAGTGCGCCGCCGAGGTGTGGTGGCACTACAGCCAGGGCGGCGCTGGCACCTTCCCGGGCGACATCGTCTTCTACTCGGGCGGCTGGGACGCGCGCGACCGCGTGGGCCGCATAGACACGACGCGCTGCCCGCTGTGGATGCTCACCGGGGAGTACGACTTCTCCTGCACGGCGGAGCACTCCGCCGAAACGGCCGCCCGCATCCCGGGCGCGCGCTTCCAACGCATGGACGGCATCGGGCACTTCCCTTTCGCGGAAAACCCCGCGCGCTTCCTCGACTTCTTGCTGCCGGCGCTCGACTCGCTGAGGACGTGACGCTCGCGGCCTACAGGCTGTCGGCGCGGGACATCTCGGCGTCGAGCACCAGCCCCACGGCCGCCATCTCGGCGATGAGCTTGCCCGGGAACACGGCCAGCACGCGCAGCACGGCGTCGCGGTGCTCCGCCGGGAACGGGCCGGGAGGCGTCAGGTGCGGGAGGAGCGCGGCCGCGCTCTCCTCGGCCACGCCGAGCAACGAGGCGCGCAAGGACACGATCCGCCCGTCGGCGAAGCGCGGGGCCAGGGCCTCGCGCAGCGGCGGCAGGACTTCGGGCCAGAGCGCCAAGTGGCGGTATAGGCTCGGCACCACCGGTTCGGACGGGTCGTGCAGAGCCGCGAGCGCCGACACCGCGGCCCGCGCCGCGCCGGACAAGTCGTCCATCCGCGGCAAAGGCGGCAAGGAAGCGGCGACCGGCGCAGGCGCCTCGCCGTCGGGTCGCGGTCTCGCTCCGCCGGCCGGAGCGCCCGAAAGGAGGCCCCGAACGGCGGACAGGACCTGCAAGTTCACTTGGTTGCCGCGGTTGTAGACGCGCACCACGTCGGCCACCCGAGCGCGCTCCTCCGTCGGTAGCGCCCGCAACGCAGGCCCGACAGCGGAAAGGCCCAGGCCGGGCGCGTCGCGCACGAGCGCGACCATCCGGGCGGCCCCCTCCGTGACGGTCGCGGAGCCGATGACGCCGCGCGTGCTTTCCCAAGCCCAGGGCAGCACGCCCGGCAGGGTGGCGAAATGCCGCCAGATGAGGTTGACGATCGGCACACCGACGGCTTTTCGTAGCCCGGCGTAGATCGCCGCGATCTCCGGTGGAGCTTCGGCCTCCTGGACTTCCGGCAAAACGGCCGCTGACGTCATCGCCTGCGCGCCTCCGTCGTTGTCAGCGCGGCAAGAACCCCACCAACCGCTCCGCTTCGGCCACGATCGGGTCCGCCACCGCCCGCGCGCGGTCGGCGCCGAGGCGCAGCGCCGCGTCCACAGCGCCGGGGTCCGCCAGCAGCCGCTTCATCTCCGCCTGGATGGGCGAGAGGTGCGCGACCAGCGCCTCGCACAGCACCTCCTTGAACTCGGAGAAGCCCTTGCCGCCGTGCGAGCGCAGCACCTCCTCCGGGGTCATGTCGGTGATGCCGGCGAGGATGCCGACGAGGTTGCGCGCCTCCGCCCGCCCTTCCAGCCCCGCTTCGGTCTCCGGCAGCGGCGCCGGGTCGGTGCGGGCGCGGCGGATCTTCAGCGCGACCGCGTCGGCGTCGTCCGTCAGGTTGATGCGCGATTGGTCGGAAGGGTCCGACTTCGACATCTTCTTGGTGCCGTCGCGGAGCGACATCACCCGCGCCGCCACGCCCTGGATCAGCGGCTCGATCGCCGGAAAGAACTCCGCGCCGTAGTCGTGGTTGAACTTCCCCGCGATGTCGTTGGCCAGCTCCAAATGCTGCTTCTGGTCGTCGCCCACCGGCACCAGGGTCGCGTGGTAGGCCAGGATGTCCGCCGCCATCAGGTTCGGGTAGACGTAGAGGCCCGAGGACGCCGCCTCGCGGTCCTTGCCCGCCTTGTCCTTGAACTGCGTCATCCGGTTCAGCCAACCGAGCCGGGCCACGCAATTGAAGATCCAGGCGAGGCGGACGTGCGCGTCCACGTGGCTCTGCACGAACAGGGTGCATCGCTCCGGGTCCAGGCCGCAGGCGATCAGCGCCGCCGCCATCTCCCGCGTCTGCGCGGCGAGCTGCGCCGGCTCTTGCCAGACCGTTATCGCGTGCAGGTCCACGACGCAGTAGATCGCGTCGTGCGTGTCCTGCAACGGAACCCAATTGCGGATGGCGCCGAGGTAGTTGCCGAGGGTCGGGATGCCGGAGGGCTGGATGCCCGAGAAAACGCGCTGTTTCATGGCCGCCGAATTCTCCCGCGCCCGCGCCCCGGTCAAGCCGCCGCCGGAGCCGCGCCCGGCGGGCGGCGCCGGCGCAGCACCGCCCGGAACTCCCGCAGGTCAAAGCCCCGCATCAGGTGCGCGAAGCCGAAGTAGACCGCGGCGCCGCCGCCCACCAGCACGGCCAGCGCCGCCAAGCGCAGCGGCCCGGCGACCGGGAACATCAGCCATTCGAGCGCGAGGAGCGCGAAACCCATCAGCCCCGCCGCCAACAGGAGGCGGGGCACGCGCTCCCGCAGCCGCCGGTCGGGCAGGAGCTGCCCCCGCCGCACCAGCACCCCCCCGAGCATCAGGGCGTTGAACCAGGCGGACAGCGCGGTGGCCAACGCCACCCCGACGTGGGAGAGCCAGCGCGAGAGCAACAAGTTGAGGGCGAGGTTGAGCAACACCGCCATCACCCCGATCCGCACCGGCGTGGCGGTGTCGCCGCGGGCGAAGAAGCCCGGCGCGAAGACCTTCACCAGCACGTAGGCCGGCAGGCCCAGCGCGTAAGCCCTGAGCGCCGCCGCCGTCGCCGCGCTCTCGGCCGGGCCGAAGGCGCCGCGCTGGAACAGCGTCTCGACCAGCGGCAAAGCCGCCGCCGCCTGGCCGACCGCCGCCGGCAGGCAGAGCACGAGCGAGAACTCCATCGCCCGGTTCATGCTGCGGTGCGCGGACAGCCGCTCCCCCGCCCGGAGCTGGCGTGACAGCAGCGGCAGCAACGCCGTGCCCACCGCGGCGCCGATGACGCCGAGCGGCAATTGCCCGATCCGATCGGCGTAGTAGAGGAACGACACCGCCCCCGCCGGCAGGGCGGAGGCGATCACCAAGCCGATCACCAGGTTGAGCTGGGTCACGCCGGCGCCGATCACGCCCGGCCCCATGCGGCGCAGCACCGCCCGCACCTCCGGCGTCAGGGAAGGGGGGCGCAGGATTCGGAGCGCCATGCCCGCCCGCGCCGCCGCCCACAGCACCAGCCCGAGCTGCACCACGCCGGACGCCGTCACCCCCCAGGCCAGCGCGTGCGCCGGCGTCGCCACGTAGGGCGTGAGCGTGAGCAGGGCCGCCATCGAGAGCAGGTTGAAGAACACCGGCGCGGCCGCCGCGGCGGCGAAGCGGTCCAGCCCGTTGAGCACCCCGGACACCAGGGCGGTCAGGCAGATGAACAGCAGGTAGGGGAAGGTGATCCGCGTCAACTCGACGGCGAGGGCGAACTTCTCCGGCGCCGCCGAGAAGCCCGGCGCCAGCACCGCCATGATCTGCGGCATCAGCAGGACGCCGAGCACCACCAGCGAGGACAGCCACACCGCCATCAGCGCCGCCATGCGGTCCGCCAGGTCGCGCGCCGCCTGCGGCCCCTGGGTGGCCAGCGTCCCGGCGAAGGCCGGGATGAAGGCGGCGTTGAAGGCACCCTCGCCGAAGAGCCGGCGGAACAGGTTGGGCAGTTGCAGCGCCACGAAGAAGGCGTCCGCCAGCGGCCCGGCGCCGAGCCGCGCCGCGATCAGCATGTCGCGCGCGAAGCCCAGCACGCGGCTGGCCATGGTCCAGCCGCCGACGGTCAGGATGCCCTTCAGCATCGGGGCGTCCTAGAGCAGAACGCCGCCGATCCGCAACGGCGGGTAGGAGGAATGCGCCCGAAAACGCCGCCCGGTGGTTCGCTACTCCTGCGGCAAGCTCGACGAGTCGCGGCTGCCGCGGCCGGTTGCCTGCGGCACTTCGTCCCTCGCCGCGCCCGGCCCGGCCTCCGGTGAGGCGCCCTTGACCGGGATGTTCACCGGCCCCTTCGGCGCCGCGGCGTCCGTGCGGTTGTTGTTGTCGCCCGGCCCCGGCTCGTACTCCTCCGGCTTGGTGCCGGGATCCGTGGGGTCGTGCTGGTCTTGGCCGCGCTCGTGCGGACCCACGTTCGCGGGGCGCGCGGTCTTCTCGCCGCCCAGCCAGTTCTTCAGCCCTTCGGTCGTGCCCTCGGCCATGCGCCGTGCTCCTCTGTGTGCCGGCCAGCAACGCCCGGAGGCGCTGCCGGATCGCCGCCCGTCAGGCGAATTCGGCCACGGTCCGCGGCGCCGGCCCTTGCGTTGGCGGAAGATAGGCGCCATCCGCACCTGCAATGAAGGCTCCACCGGGCAGCGCCTTTCGGCCGGACAGGGCGGGGGGCGTGGGGATGTCGCCGCCTCTGCCACGCCGGGCCGTCCTGGCCGGGTGCGGCGCCGGCCTCGCGGCTTGCAGCGCCACGTCCCGGGTGGCGCACGAAGCGGATGCGGGTGCGCGCGAGCGCGCGGTCCACTTGGTGGCGCGGGGTTGGCACACGGACATAGACCTGCCCACGGGCCGCTTGCCCCAGTCCTTGCTGGCCTTGGCAGGCGACTTCCCCGGCGCCACCCACTTCCTATTCGGCTTCGGCGAGCGCGCCTATTGGACCCGCCCGGAACCAACCAGCATGGACGCCTTCGCGGCGTTGGTGCCGGGCCCCGGCGTGGTGCTGGTGACGGCGCTGCGGGTGCCGCCGGACGTCGCGTTCGCCCCGGGAGACGTCGTCTCGTTGCCGGTGACGGAGGAGGGCCAAGGCCGCCTAGCCGCCCACCTCGCGGCCGAGCTGCGCGAAGAAGGCGAGATCCACCGCTTGGCGGACGGTCCCTATCCTGGCAGTCGCTTCTACGCGACCTCCCGCCGCTACAGCGCGGCCTACACCTGCAATACCTGGACGGCGGACGCCCTGCAGGTCGCGGGGACGGGCGTGATGGCGACGGGGGTCCTCTTCGCCGGCCAACTCATGGAACGAGCGAGAGCCGTGGCGCGCCGGACGGCTTCGGCGGAACCGCTCGCCCAGCCGGAACAGAAAAGCTACAATCCAGACGCCGAGGCCCGAACCGCGCCCGCTGTGCGCCCGCGCAGTGGGAAAGTAAAATGGTAAGGAAGTAAGGTGGTAAGGCGGCGGGAAAGTAAGGCAGCGGGGCGGGGGAGCGCCGCAGCGCTCCTGCCCTGACCAGAACCGGACCTCAGTAGCGGGGCACCACCACCGTCGAGTTGGGCGGCGGGTTCGGGTTGCTGCTGCTGAAGCTCACGCAGCCGGCCAGGGCCAGCGCGCTGAACAGGACCAGGATAGACTGGCGCATGGAACGCTCCTCCAATGCCCGTCGTCCGCGGGCGATGCAGGACAATGTTACGCGCGCCGCGCGGCTTGGTTCCGGCGCGGCCAGCGCCATCCTGTGCAGCCCCGGATCAATGTCGTTGGATCGCGGCGCGTCGGAGTGGCTGGTTGCGGCGCCAGAAGCCTCAACCAAGCTCAACCAGTCCATGGATTTCCAGCGATGGGCGTGGCCGCTCACTCTGGACGCGTGGCAGCGCCGCGCCGCACGTCGGCGGCGCAAGCGCCGTCGAAGGCGAGATTGTTCGCTGCGGGGCGATCGGCCCGAGATGCCGCTGTTCAGCGAAGCGGCCACCGGTGCGCCAGCCTTCGCCGGCATTGCGGCGGGACCACCGCGTGGCGATGATACCGGCACGAAGCCCAGGCGCCCGGGCCAGGTCGGAACTGCGGAGTGAAATGTGCATGCCTGACACACAGGTGGCGGCCGCCGATCCCGATACGATGGCAAACAAGACCTACGACGCCGTGATCATCGGCGCGGGCATCGCCGGGATGTACCAGCTTTACCGGCTGCGGCAGCTCGGCCTCTCTGTCCGGGTCCTCGAAACCGGCAGCGGCGTGGGCGGCACCTGGTACTGGAACCGCTACCCCGGCGCGCGCTTCGACTCCGAAAGCTACACCTACGGCTATTCCTTCTCGGAGGAACTGCTGCAGGACTGGAACTGGAGCGAGCATTTCGCTCCTCAGGCGGAGACGCTGCGCTACCTGAACCACGTCGCCGACCGGTTCGACATGCGGCGCGACATCCGGTTCGGCAGCCGGGTCTCCTCCGCCGCCTTCGACGAAGCCGCGCGCCGCTGGGAGGTGACGCTGGACGGTGGCGAACGCTTCTTCGGGCGCTTCCTGATCACCGCCATCGGCCCGCTTTCCGCCCATACCCTGCCCCGCATCCCGGGTGTGGACAGCTTCCGCGGCCAGTCCTTCCACACCTACCGGTGGCCGCATGAGCCGGTGGACTTCGCGGGCAAGCGCGTCGCCGTGATCGGCACCGGCGCCACCGGCGTGCAGGTCATCCAGACCATCGCGCCGCTGGTCGGGCGATTGACCGTGTTCCAGCGCACGCCGAACTGGTGCACGCCGCTGCACAACCGGAAGATCACCGAGGACGAGCAGCGGAAGATCAAGGCCGGCTACCCGGCGATGTTCGACCTGCTGCGCCGGACTCCGGGCTGCTACATCCACAACACCGACCCGCGCGGCACCTTCGAGGTGACGGAGGAGGAGCGCGAGACCTTCTGGGAGAAGCTCTACAGCGAGCCCGGATTCGGCATCTGGATGGCGAACTTCCGCGATGTCCTGACCGATCCGAAGGCCAATGCGCTGTTCAGCGACTTCGTCGCCCGCAAGATCCGGCAGCGGGTGAAGGATCCGGCGACGGCCGAGAAGCTGATCCCCAAGTGCCACGGCTTCGGCACCCGCCGCGTGCCGCAGGAGACCGGCTACTACGAGGCCTACAACCTGCCGCATGTCGAGCTGGTGGACACGCGGGCGACGCCGATCGAGCGGATCACCGAGACGGGCGTCAGGACCAGCGACGCCGAGCGCGGGTTCGACATGATCATCTACGCGACCGGCTTCGACGCCATCACCGGCGCCTTCGACCGGATCGAGTTCCGCGGCACCGGCGGCCAGCGGCTGAAGGACCACTGGGCGGACGGGCCGAAGACCTACCTCGGCCTCATGTCGGCGGGCTTTCCGAACATGCTGACCATCGTCGGGCCGCACAACGCCTCCACCCGATGCAACATCCCGCGCTGCATCGAGCAGAACGTGGATTGGGCGACCGGGCTGATGCGCGCCGCGCGCGACCGCGGCATCACGCGGTTCGAGGCGACCCCCGATGCCGAGGCCGAGTGGTCGCGGCACATCGAGGAGCTCGCCGACGGGATGCTCTACACCCAGGTCGATTCCTGGGCGACCGGCGTCAACTCCAATGTGGAGGGGCGGAATGTGCGGCGCATCCTGCAGTACCAAGGCGGTGCGCCGGCGTACCGGGCGCGCTGCGACGAGGTCGCGGCCACCGGCTATGCGGGCATGGTGCTGAGCTAACCCGATCGGCGGCCAACCCGGACCGTTTGGTCGGCGAACATGCTTGGCGCACCGCCACGGGGAGGTGCTGCCAGGCGATCAGGCGCCCCGCATGGTGAAGAAGGTGATCCATGGACCTCAGGGGCGCGGTAGCTCTGGTGACCGGCGGCAACGGCGGGCTGGGGCAGCGCATCTGCCACGCGCTGGCGAAGGAGGGTGTGCGTATCGCCGTGATGTACGCGCAAAGCCGCGACCAAGCGGAGGGCGTCGCCAGCGAACTGGCGTCGAGCTACCAGACCGACGCCGCGGCCTTCGCCTGCGACATCACGGACGGCGCGGCCGTGGAACGGCTGGTCGGCGACGTGACAGGGCGCTTCGGCCGTCTTGATATCCTCGTCAACGACGCCGCCTACAACAAGGCCATCCCCTTCACCGACCTCGATGCCCTGACGCTCGAGGTCTGGGACAAGATCATGGCCGTCAATCTGACGGGGCCGATGCGTCTCATGAAGGCCGTTGCGCCGGTGATGAAAGCCCACGGGCGGGGCCGCATCGTCAACATCTCGTCCGTGGCGGGACTGGGACCGACAGGCTCGTCTATCGCCTATGCGGTGTCGAAGGCGGGCCTCATCCATCTCACGCGCTGCATGGCGGTGGCCATGGCGCCTGAGACGCTCGTCAACTGCGTCGCCCCGGGGCTCCTGGAGGGCACGCGAGCGACATCCAACCTCCGGCCCGAGCAGATCGAGCGCTCCTCGTCCGGCTCGCTCCTGAAGAAGCCCGCCGACAAGGACGACTGCGCCGACATGGTGGTCACGATGTGCCGCACCGAGACCATGACCGGGCAGACGGTCGTCATCGACTCCGGACGCATGTTCCACTGAGGGGCGGTGCCGCTGACGCGACGATCTCTGGACTGTCCGTTGCCATCCCCGTCGAGATGCGCGCGCATAGCTGATACCAGCTGCCCTGGTCGCTGACTCGC
>CADCTL010000028.1:0-284 GCA_902805625.1 uncultured Acetobacteraceae bacterium | reverse complement strand
CGCGCGCCGGTCATCGAGCGCCGTGGGGCGGACCTCCGCGACCCTAGCCACTCCTCAGGCTGTCCGACGCATCCGCCGTCGCTCGCTCATGCGCGCGCCGGCCGCCTCATCGACGCCGCCTTCCGCACCGGGTTGCTCGACCGAGGCTTGGAGCAGCCTGCCACGCAAGGCTCGCTCCATAGGCGGTGCCCGCGGTGTGGGTTGGGTGGCGTCCTCATGCTACCAATTTTGCCCAGCCCCGCCCGGCTCGCCAATCAGCCCGGGCGTGGCAATGCAGCCGGAAC
>CADCTL010000027.1 GCA_902805625.1 uncultured Acetobacteraceae bacterium | reverse complement strand
CGGCGCCACGCGGACCCTCGCTGCAAAGCAGCCCGCTTCTGGACTATATTCCTAAATCCGGCTCGGATCCAGGAGGCGCCTATGCCGCTAGCACACCCACCGAGCCCTCAATGCTCCACCAACCGCGCCGCGTCCGCGTAACCGATCCGCCGCGAAGGCGGCACGGGATGCCGGCCCGCCACCCGCTCCAGCAGCGTCCGCGCGTCTTCGGCGGAGCCGGCCCGCATCGCCGCGTCGAGGAAAAGCTGCTCCAGCACGTCCTGCTGCGCGTGGCTGCCGCCGAGGCGGTGCATCGCGCCGAGCGCCGGCCGCATCGCCGCCACCGCGCCCGCGAAGTCGCCGCGCCGATGCGCCAGCACGGCCTCGCACACCGGCAGCGCCGCGTCGCGCAGCACCGGCGCCGCCATGCCGGCGCAGTTGGACGACGGCCGCGCGGCCTCGCGCAACGCCTCCAACATGCGCCCCGCCGCCGCCCAGCGTCCGGCGGCGGCCAGCGCCATCATCCGGTGCGGCAAGGTGAAGGGCGAGAGCCAGTCGCCGATCCGCGCCTCCGCCTTGTCGGCCAGCTCGGCCCAGCGGTCCCCCACCGCCACGCCGCGCAGCTCCAAGCGGAACAGCATGGAGGCGGCGTTCTGCACGTCCGTGGTGAAGTCCGGCATCGCCGCCACCAGCGGCGAGGCGAGATCGCGGAAGCGGCGGTCGTAGAGGCCGAGCGCGGTGTCGAACTCCCGCCGCTCCAGGTGGAACATCGCCCGGTGCCACCAGAGGTGGTGCGCAAGGTTGTTGGCGCCCTCCCAATGCCGCTCCAGCCCGTCGAGGAACGCGATGCCCTCGCCGCGCCGGCCCTGCATCTCCATGACGTGCGCCACCGCGTGGGCCGCCCAGAGGTTGCCGGGGTCGAGCGCCAGCGCCTCCCGGCCCGAAGCCTCGGCCACGGCGTAGGAGCCGCACTCCTCGTTGGCGAAGGCGCGGCAGGCGAGCACGGCGCCCCAGCCCGGCAACCCGGCCGGCCAATGCGGCAGCACGCGCTCCACCCCGGCCAGCATCCGCTCGGGCCTGCCGGACCAGAAGGCGTTGAAGTGGTGCAGGCGGAAGGCCAGCACGTCGCGCGGGTGGTCCTCCAGGATCTCTTCCCAAATGGCCAAGGCCCGGTCGATCTCGCCCTCTACCCAGGAGGACAGCGCCTCGGCGTGGGCCCGCTCCCGCTCCGTGCCGGCGCGCGAAAGGTGGCGCCGGGCCTCGGCGAGCGCGTCCCGCGCGCGAGGCACGAAGGCGGCGTCGAACGGCGCCATGAGCAGGCAGCCCTTGAGCACATGCCCCATGCCGAATTCCGGGTCGGCCGCCAGCACCGGCGAGAGCCGTTGCGCCGTGTCGGCCCGGAAGGTGAGGTAGCCTTCGACGGCGTGGTCGTAGGCGCGCACCGCGCTCTCGGACGCGGCGGAAACGGCGTTGCCCTGGGCGTCCCTCGGCATGGGCGGCCTTCCTTCCCTCTTTGAGAACGCCAGCATGCCACCCGGCAGCCGGCCCCGCGCCCAAGAACCGCAACCGGAACAGCTATGTCCGCCCCAACGCCGGGAGCGGCCGCCCGAGGAGGCCGCGGAAAGTAAGGTGGTAAGGCAGTAAGGTAGTAAGGCGGCCTCACTCCGCCGCCGCGCCCAGCCGCCCGGCCAAGTCCTGGATGAACTGCCACGCCACCCGCCCGGAGCGCGCCCCGCGGGTGACGGACCACTCGTTCGCCTCCCGCCGCAGATCCTCGGCGCCGACCGCCAGGCCGAGCGCCTCCGCGTAGCCCTCCACCATGGCGAAGAAGGTCGGCTGGTCGCAGTTGTGGAAGCCGATCCACAGGCCGAAGCGGTCGGACAGCGACACCTTCTCTTCCGTCGCCTCCGACGGGTTGATGGCCGTGCTGCGCTCGTTCTCGATCATGTCGCGCGGCATCAGGTGGCGGCGGTTGGAGGTGGCGTAGAACAGCACGTTCTCCGGCCGCCCCTCGATGCCGCCGTCCAGCACCGACTTCAGCGCCTTGTAGTCACTGTCGCCCCGCTCGAAGGAAAGGTCGTCGCAGAACACCAGGCACCGCCGCGGCTGCGGGCGCAGCGCGTCCATCAGCTCCGGCAAGGTGCGTATCTCCTCCCGGTGGATCTCGATCAGCGCGAGGCTGCCGGGCGCAGCGGCGTTGGCGTCGGCGTGCGCCGCCTTGACCAGGGACGACTTGCCCATGCCCCGCGCGCCCCAGAGCATGGCGTTGTTCGCCGGCAGCCCGCGGGCGAAGCGCAGCGTGTTCTCCAGCAGGAGGTCGCGCTGCCGGTCTATGCCCCGCAGCAACCCGACCGCCACGCGCGACACCCTCGGCACCGGCTTGAGCCGCGGCACCGGCGACGGATCCCACACGAAGGCGTCCGCCCCTTCCGGCCGCGGCAGCTCGGGCGGCGGCGGGGCGAGCCGCTCCAGCGCCTCGGCGATCCGGGTCAGGGCTGGCAGCAGCGTGGCATCGTCCATGGCGGCGAAGGGTCCAGCGGGAAGAGTGTTGACGGGGAGGGGCGCGAAGCTAGGGTGCCCGCCCGCCGACCGGCAAGCCGGCGGCGCCGCACGCAGTTCAGGAACCCCACCGGGAATGCTCATCTCCCCCGCCTACGCGCAGGACGCCGCCGGCGGCACGGCGGCCGTGCTCATGCAGATAGCGCCGCTCATCCTGATCTTCGGCGTGTTCTACTTCCTGCTCATCCGGCCGCAGCAAAAGAAGCAGCGCGAGCAGCGCGAGCTGCTGAACAAGCTCAAGCGCGGCGACCGCGTGCTGACCGCGGGCGGCATCATCGCCCAGGTGACGCGCGTGAAGGACGGCGTGGACGAGATCGAGGTGGAGATCGCGCCCAACGTCCGCGTCAACGTGCTGCGGCAGACGATCACCGACACGTTCAAGCCGGTTCCGGCCGACGCCAAGGCGGAAACCGCGAAGGGCTGATGGCGGCGCCGGGCCGCGAAGCCCGGCGCCGGCGAACTCAGGCGCTCTGGCCGGACTTCATGCCGCCGGACGAGAGGAAGTAATCGACCTTCTCCCAATCCACCAGCTTGGCCAGGAAGTTGTCGAGGTAGTTCGGCCGCAGGTTGCGGAAGTCGAGGTAGTAGGAGTGCTCCCACACGTCCACGCCGAGGATCGGCTGGCCTTCGCCTGTGGAGAGCGGGTTGGCGCCGTTGGGCGTCTTCGTCACCTTCAGCTTGCCGTCGGCGGCGATGACAAGCCACGCCCAGCCGGAGCCGAACTGCGTCACGCCGGCCTGCTTGAAGGCCTCCTTGAATTGTGGGAAGCCGCCGAGATCCTGGTCGATCTTGGCGCCCAGGCGCTGCGGCAGGCTCTCGCCGCCGCCCTTGGGCGACATCACCTGCCAGAACAGGCAGTGGTTCCAATGCTGCCCGGCTTGGTTCAGCACGGGCAGCCCGTCGGCGCCCTGCTTGCCGGCCTCGGCCACGATGTCTTCGAGCGACTTGCCCTTGAGGTTCTTGCTCTCG
>CADCTL010000026.1 GCA_902805625.1 uncultured Acetobacteraceae bacterium | reverse complement strand
CAGATCGCGTCCGCCGTCGCAACCTTGGGCGGCGGCAACGCGGCGGCCGTCGGCGCCGCCACCCGCGCCGCCGCGGCGAGCGACGCCGCCGGCACCACGCCCTTTTCCGCCTTCCTGTCCGACCCCGGCTTGGCGGAGCCGCGCCGGGGCGTGCCGGCGGAGGACGGCGCGCTGGTGCCCTACGGGGTCGCGGCCAACCGCAACGCCGCCGCTGTTTCGAGCGGGGAGACCACCGGCTCCTGGGCGCGCGACCTGCTTCGCGGCTTGGCGAGCGTCGCCGCGCTGACCCCGGCGCAGGCCGCGTCTCCCGCCGAATTCGCGGCCTTCGCCGCCGTGGTGCGCGACGGGTTCCGGAGCGCCTCGAATGCCCTGGCCGACGAGGCCGGCGCCCTGGGCTTCACCGAAGCGCGGCTGGAAGAAGCACAGCGGCGCCACGCGGACGCGAACACGGCCCTGGAAGCGCAGCTCGCCGCCATCGAGGAGGTGGACTTGGCGGAGGTCCTGACGCGCTTGAAGGCGACGGAGACCACGCTCCAGGCCAGCTACGGCGCCATCGGCCGCTTGGGCGACCTCACCTTGGCGCGGTTCCTGCGCTGAATTCAGCGGGCGTTAAGCCGCGGAGGCGACACTCGCTTGGCAGGCCGCAAGGGCGACGAAGGAAAGCAGAATGTCAACGCTCGTACTCGAATTGCGCCAAGGCGACGTGATGGTCGTCAACGGCGCGCCCATCCGCTTCCGCAACCGCGCCCGCATCGAGCTGGCGGCGCGCGCGCGGTTCCTGTTCGGCAAGCAGATCATGCCGCCGGAAGCCGCGAACACGCCGGCGCGGCGCATCTACTTCGCCTTGCAGACCGCCTATGTCGGCACGGACGAGGAGCGCGCCGGGGGCCTCGCCGCCGCGCGCCGCTTGGTCGCGGAGTTCGGGGGAGCGACAACTTCGGCGCTGGCGCGCGAGATGCTGCGCCGCGCGCTCGCCCTCGCCGACGCGGACGACTGCTACGGGGCGTTGAAGCTCGCCCGCCGGGTCATGCTGCACGAGCAGGAGGTGCTGGGCCTCGCGCCCCCGGCCTCCGCGCGCGTTCCCTGCCCCGTCGAGGAACCCGCCTGAGATGGGCGACGCCGCCAGCGCCATCCCCGCGCTCCGCCGCGCCCTCGCTTCGGGCGCGGAAGGCAAGGCGCTGGCGCGGCTGGCCAAGGACCCGCAGATCAACCGCGAGATGGAAGGCTTCGCCAAGGCCGCGGCCAAGGCGAAGGACGTGAAGGCCGCTCTGCGCGACCCGAAAATCCTCAACGTGCTGCTGCCGGCGCTGGGCTTGCCGGACGCGGTCGGGCAGCCCGGCTTGGCGCTGCGGGCGCTGACGGCCGACCCGAAGAAGAGCGACGGCCTGCTCGCGCGCCTGCCGGACAGCCGGTGGAGGGCCGCCGCCGCCACGCTGAACCTCGGCGAGCGCGGCATCGACGCGCTGCGCGACCCGAAGGTGCAGGCGTCGCTGGCGGACGGGCTTCGGCGCATGGCTTGGCGGAACGAGTTGGAGGCCGGGCAGCCCGGGACCGGCGACGCCGTGCTGTTCCGGGAACGCGCGGCCACCGCCAAGACCGCTTACGACGTGCTGGGCGACCCGGTGCTGCGCCGGGTGCTGACGACGGCGCTGGGGCTGCCGCAGGCGATCGTGGTGCAGCCGGTCGAGACGCAGGCGCGCGCGCTGACCGCCCGGCTCGACCTGGACAAGCTCCAGAACCCGCGCGAGGTGGCGAAGCTCGCGGAGCGCTACGTGGTGGCCGCGGCGGGCAGCAGCGGCGGCGCGGCGGGTGCGGCGCCGCCCTTGCTGGGCCTGTTCCCCGCGGGCGGGCTGCTGGCCTGAAACGGGCGCCCAGGCGGCGCGACCGGCCGGGCGGGCAGGGAATCACCGCTCCGCAGCCGTCCGCTCGCGCTTTGCCCTCGGTGGCGCTGCGGTTTGACGCTGCGGCGGCCGGGCGCGATGGTCGGCGCCTTGTCCTCCGCCTCGCCATCCGCCCCCGGCGAACCCCTTCTCCGCACCCACATCCGAACCGCTTTCTGCGCCGCGCTCGGGGGCGCCGTGCTGCACGTCTTGCGGGTGCCGCTCGCCTGGATGATCGGCGCCATGCTGGCGACGGCCGCTCTGGCTTGGTTTCGGCCGGTGGCGATGCCCGTTTGGGCGCGGCCGGCGGGGTTGGTTTTCCTCGGCCTCGCGCTCGGCGCCACCTTTTCCGGTCCGGTGCTGGCGGCGGTCACGGGCGCGGTGCCGGTGCTGCTGTTCGGTGGCTTGGTGTCCATGGTGGCGGGGGTCGCCGTGGTGCCGGTGTTCACCAAGCTGGCGGGCACGGACGCGCGCACCGGCTTCTTCTGCGCCATCCCCGGCGGCATCGTCGTCATGGCGGTGCTGGCGCAGGAGGCGAAGGCCTCCGTCGCCACCGTCACCCTGGCGCAGACGCTGCGCGTGCTGGTGGTGGTGCTGGCCTTCCCGCCGCTGATGGGCTGGCTGGCGCCGCACGGCGAGTTCGGCGCCTTCAGCACGGTGCGGGAAGCGTTCTCCTTGCCGGGTTTGGCGCTGATGGCGGCGGTCGGGCTGCTGGCCGCTTGGCCGCTGCGCCGGCTCGGCCTCGCCAACCCGTGGATGCTGGGGCCTTGCGGGGCCGCCCTCGTCCTGGCGGCCGCCGGGGCCTTGCCGTCCGGCGTGCCCGCGCCCTTGGTGAACGCGGCGCAGGTGGCGATGGGCGCTTCGCTCGGCACGCGGCTGACGCGGAGTTTCCTGCTGGCCTCGCGCCGGCTGGCGGTCGTGTCCGTGGTGTCGGCCGCGCTGTTGTCCGTGCTGCTGACGCTGCTCGCGGTGCCGATCGCGCTGCTGTCCGGGCTGCCGGTCGCGGCGATGATCCTCGGCCTCGCGCCGGGCGGGATGCTGGAGATGTCGTTGACCGCGCAGGCGCTGGACCTCGCGGTGCCGCTGGTGCTCGCCTTCCACCTGCTGCGGACGGTGCTGTGCAACCTGCTGGTCGGGCCGCTGCACCGCTTGGTGCTGCGCTTCGGGCTGTTCCGTTAGGGCGGATCGCGCCCGGCCGTCCCCGGTCGGGCGCGTGAGGATGCTCGCCGAAGCAAACGGCTGGAGCTCGCTGGCCGGATGCCGGCAGCCGAGAAGCGCTCCGGGGTGTCCGCTACCGCGCCGCCTCGCGCGAAAGGCCGCGGAGGCGCCGCGCGTCCATCCAGGGCTGGTTCGCGAAGAACTCGTCGCGCGGGAACATGTCGGTCAGGGCCGGCGGGCGGCGCGGCGTGTCCGGCGTCCAGACCTGCGGCGCCTCGGCCACGAGCGGCGCCAGGGACACGATGCCGGGGTTGCCCCGCCGCGCGTGCGCGAGCACGGCGGGCGAGTCCAGGCGGCGCAGCAGTTCGGCGTGGTCGAAGGGGATCGGCCGGTCGCTGCCGACCAGGATCTGGAAGGGCCAGAGCAGCATCGCGTGGGGGAACACGGCGGCGAAGGTGTCCACCACCCGAGCCGTCGGCGCCCATTGCACGTAGAGGCCGCCGGGCCGGAGGCGCGCCCGCACCGTTTGGAGGAACTCGGCGCTGTAGAGCAGGCCGCTGTGCGAGGACTCCGGCAAGATGGCGTCGGCCTCGATCACGTCCCAGGACTCGCCGCCGCGGGCCAGGGCGCGGCGCCCGTCGCCGTGCTCCACGCGCACGCGCGGGTCGGAGAGCAACGCGGCGACCGCGCCCTCCGGCCGGGCGCCGGCGATCTCCCGCAGGGTGGCCAGCACCGGCTCGACCAGCTCCACCGCCCGCAGCTCCCGCGTGTCCGGCGACACCAGGGCGCCCCAGGGCGTGCCGCCGCTGCCCACGCCGATCGCCAGCACCCGCTCCGGCGCCGGGTGCAGCAGCGGGCCGAGCACGCCGAGCAGCACGTGGCCTTCCAGGAAGGGCACAGCGCCCTGCCGGAAGCCCATGATGAAGAACGAGCCTGGCCGCGCCCCGTCCGGCCCCGGCGCTTCCCGGTAGAAGGCGACGCCGGATCGGTCCTCGGCCCCCGCGGCGAAGCCGGCGCCGCCGTCGGGCAGGGCGTGCATGCGGCGCCAGAAGGCGGCGTTGCCGGGCAGCGCCACCGCCGCCAGGACGCAGCCGAGGGCGAGCGCGCCGGCCGTCGCCCGCGTCCCCCGCCCCTCACCTCGGCCCGCGCGCCAGAGCCAGCCCCCCAGCAGCGCCAGTGTCAGCGCGGCGAGCAGCCGCATCGTCCCCATCGTGCCGAGCAGGTGCAGCGTGACGAGGCCGGTGCCGAGCGAGCCGGCGGCGTTGCCGGCGATGTTGGCGAGCTGCACCCAGCCCACGCGCGCGCCCACGCTGGCCAGGTCGCGCTGCACCGCGCGCTGCGCGTAGGCGAACGTCATGCCGATCAGGAAGGCCGGCGGGCCGACCACCAGCAAGGCCAGCGCCGCGGTGGTGCCCATGGCCAGGGCGGAGAAGCGGCTGTTGTCCACGCTCATCAAGGACAGCGGCCAGTGCGGCAACGCCAGCCACAGGGCGCCCACCAGCGCCGCCGCCAGCACGAAGCCCGCGCCCTGCGCGGCGAAGAAGGCCGGGCGCGGGTCTTCCACGCGGCGGAGGGTGCGCGCGGCCATCGCCATGCCGGCGCCGTCGGCCAGCAGGAACACGCCGAGCACGGTCGGGAACAGGTAGGCGTGGAACTGCCCGACCTGGCCGAGCAGCCGCACCCACACGATCTCCAGCGCCACGATCACGTAGCCGGACAGGAACACCAGCCCGCACCACAGCGGCAGGCCGCCGAAGGGCGCCGCCGTAGCCGGTTCAGCGGCGACGGGGCGCGGAGCCGCCGTTGCCGAGGCGCGGAGGCTGGGCAGCAGGGTCAGGGCCAGCGCCGCCGCCCCCAGTTCCAGCGCGGCGGCGAACCCGAGCGCGGCCTCGAAGCCGACGTTGCCCAGCACCAGCCAGCCGCCGAGCAGCGCGCCCAGGCCGGCGCCCAGGGTGTTCAGCCCGTAGAGCCGGCCGATGCGCTCCGCCACCGTGTCGAGCGAAGTGGCGACGGCGCGTGACAGCAGCGGCAGGGAGGCACCCATCAGGGTGGTCGGCACGGCCAGCCCGGCGAAGCACAGGGCGAACACCGCGAGCGGCGCGTCCACCTGCCCGGCCATGGACAGGGCCAGCCAGTCGTAGAGGAACGGTTTGGACAAAAGGGCGCAAAGGGCGACGCCGACCTCGCACAGGGCGAAACCAAGCAGCGCCCGAGATGACGGCAGGCGGTCTGCCGCGTAGGCGCCGCCGATGGAGCCCAGGCCCAGCCCGGCCAGGAAGGCGCCCACCACCAGGGCGGCGCTGATCGTGTCCGAGCCGGCGAAGATGCCGAGCATCCGTTGCCAAACGATCTGGCACAGCAGGGCCGCGAAGCCCGAACAGAAGAACGCCACCCCCAAACGCGGCATGCGCGGACACCCTCGCCCCCTGGTCCTGCCGCGAAGCCTTGCCGTAAAGCTCAGGTTGAGAAAAGGCTAAATTCGCGCGCCGAGTCCCGCGAAAAGGGTCATTCCCGCCGCAGAACGCGGTCCACGACCAGGTCGGCCCAGGGCCGTGCGCGGAAGGATTCCCGCAGCGCCGCTTCGTCGTAGTCGTCGCGCACCCAGTCCAGGAACGGCTTCGGGCCGCGCCGCGCGGCCTCGGCGTAGAGCAGGAAGAAGGCGTCCAGGATGCCGGTGCGGCCCTGGCGGACGTGGCCGAAGCGCAGCGAAAGCTGGGCCAGCGCCGCTTCGGGCGGGCGTCCTTGGAGGAGCAGCCAAATGCCGGCGGCGAGCCCGGTGCGGTCGGCGCCGGACTTGCAGTGGATCAGCGCCGGTTCCGCCATGGCACGGTAGATCTCGGCCAAGCGCAGGACGCGGTCGCGGTGCGGGGCGCCGCGGCTCTCGAACGGCGCGTCCACGTGGGCGAGGCCGAGCGCCGCCGCCTCCGCCCGGCCGAGGCGGTCGGAGCCGCACGTCTCGCGCTCGCCGCGCAGGTTGATGACGGTGCGGAGGCCGGAGCGGCGCGCGGCTTGGCGCAGTTGCCAGGGCAGCGGGTGGTTGGAGCGGTAAAGCCGCCCCTCCTCCACGGCGCCCCAATTGCGCCAGCCGAGGCGGAGCGCCGCGTGGTCGATGAAGAGGCTGTTCAGCCAAAGCCGGCCGCCGGGCCGAACGGGCGGCCGGCCGGCCTCTGCGGGGCTCGCGGACATCGGCGTTGGTATGGTGCGCGGAACGGCGGACCGCCAGGGGGAACGGCGCGCGCGGGGGCGGCGTTCTCCCGCGGCCACGACGCAGTCAGCGGAGGTTCCATGTCCAAAGCCCATTTGCCGCCGGTGCCGCCGGCCAACCGCTCGCCGATCGGCGGCAGCGCCAACCCCAAGGCCGGCAACGACATGTCGGAGCAGGTCGCCGAAGCGAACAGCGAATCCAAGAACCGCAACCTTGGCGAGCAGGGCCGCCAAGGGAACATCAAGCAGAACACCACCCACCAAGGCTTTCAGCAGGACCGGTGACCATGTCGAAGCCGCATGATCGCACAACGGACAAGAACAACGACAACCACGGCGGCGGGCCGGGGTCGAGCCATCAAGGCGGCTCGCACGGGCACGCCACCCGGTCCCACGACAAGGACAACAGCGACACCTCACGCGAAGCCGGCACGCCCACCAACCCGGACCGGTCCCGGACTTCGGGCGGCGGCGGCGAGCGGGACCGGCATCACACCCACGACCCCAAGACGAAAAGCTAGGTCCGGGGGCGGATCGGGGCGCGGGCGCCGCTGCGGCGCCCGCCGCCTTACTTCCTTACCACCTTACGATCTTACTTCCGCGCCGCATCCTACTACGCAGTCTTGCTCTTTCGGGACGTGCCGGGTTGGGCAGCGGACGCAATGCGGGCGTTGACGGACGGAGTTTAGCCCTTTCGTTGCGGCCACACGAGCGTTTGCGGCCGGTGGTGCGTGTGGCACGGAGGCGGTGTTGCGGGCGGGCCGGGTCCGTTCTGGCAGCGAAGCGCGGCGCAACGCGGCGCCCCGTCCCCCGTTGTGGTCCGGGACGCGAGGAGGCCGCGATGTCGGATGCGACCGGGACGGGCGACGCCACGGGCGGAAAGGGCGTCGCCATCAACGAGACGGAGCGGCTCATCGCTTCCGACAAGGTCGAGGGCACGGCGGTGTACAACCGCCAGGACGAGGCCATCGGCTCGGTCTACACCCTCATGATCGACAAGTTCTCCGGCCAGGTGGCCTACGCCGTGATGAGCTTCGGCGGCTTCCTCGGCATCGGCGAGCGCTACCACGTGCTGCCCTGGAAGGCGCTGGACTTCGACCCGCGCTTGGGCGGCTACGTGGCGGACGTTTCGCGCGAGCAGTTGGAGCGGGCGCCCTCCTACGCCAGCGACGAGGCGCCGTGGGACAACCCGGCCTACGGGCGGAGCGTCTACGACTACTACGGGATGACCTACCCTTACGCTGGGATTTGAGGACCGGAACGCGGCGGGGCCCGGAGCTGGCGAATCCTGGCTCGGGTTGACCGACACGCCTCGCATACACCTGTCCAGACCAACGATTGCGAGCGCCGGCCGGTTAGACCGACGATGCGGCTCCAAATGTCTGGGGCGAAGTCGCCTGACCTGCCGCAGGCAGATGACGGCGCGAGCGCGGGCGGTCAGCGCGGGGTGGAGGTCAGCCTTGCGTTCGTGGCGCACCGCAAGTCGGCGGAACTGGCCGAGCCACGGCAGCGCGCGCTCCACCGCTCACCCGTGCCGCCTGAGGCCCCGGTCACTCGATCCGCGCGCCGGTGAGTTGCACGAGGTCGCGCCAGCGCGGTCGCTCCTTGGCGGCGTGGGCGGCCGCGTCCTCCGGCGAGGACCAGAGCACCTTGGCGCCGACCTGCTGGTACCGCTGTTGCACGGACGCTTCCGCCGCGACCTGGCGGATGGCGGCGTTCAAGCGGTCCACGATCGGGCGCGGCACGCCGGCGGGGAAGGCCAGGGTGCACCAGGAGGTCACGACGAAGTCCGGCACGCCGGCCTCGGCCATGGTGGGCACGTTCGGCAGGCTGGGCCAGCGCTCGGCGCTGGTCACGGCGAGGCCGCGGAGCCGCCCTTCCTGGATGGTGGGCAGGTAGCTGGCGAGGTTGTCGATGGCGAAGTTCAGGTCGCCCGAGAGCATGGTCGGGATGAGGTGCGCCGCGCCGCGATACGGCGCGTGCGTGGCCTCGAACCCGGAGCGTTGCGCCAGGAGCGCGCCCGACAGGTGCGCCGTGGTCGTCACGCCCGGCGAGCCGTAGGTGATGCCGCCGCGCTTCGCCTTGGCCCAGGCGATGAAGCCCTTCAAATCCTCCACGGGCACGTGCTGGGGCGACACCACGGCGACGTTGGGCATTTCCCAGGTGAGCGCGACCGGGACGAGGTCGCGCTCCGGGTCGTGGCCCATGTTCTTGTACGCGAACTGGTTGATGGAGAGGTTGGCGATCGTGGCCGGGCCGAGCGAGTAGCCGTCGGGCGCCGCCTTCGCGATGGCGTCCATGCCGATGTTGCCGGAGGCGCCGGGGCGGTTCTCCACCACGAAGGGCTGGCCGAGGCGCTGGGCGAGTTGCTCGCACATCAGGCGGGTCAGCACGTCGGTGGAGCCGCCGGGCGGCCAAGGCACCAGGACGCGCACGGGCTTGTCGGGCCATGTGCCGCCGCCCTGGGCCAGGGCGGGACGGGCGAGCGGGGCGGCGGCGGTCAGGGTCGCGGCGGCGAGCAGGCGGCGGCGGCGAAGCATGGGCGGGTTCCTCCGGCCGGCACCGGGCCGGCTCTCGTGGCCGAAAGCATGGGGCGTTCGGGCGGAATCGGCAACGGAGCGCGGCCGGTCTTTCCCCGGTGGCGTCCCGGTTTGTATTTCGGCCTCCGACCCGGTGCGCGATGGGGCGGGCGTGGTCGTGGCGGAGCGGTTGGGTGTCGAGAGGCGGTGGCTACCCGGCCGCCTCGGCGCGCATCTCCTCGAACACCTCGCGCGCCACCAACAGCGCTTCCCGCACCGACGGCGCGCCGATGTAGCCGGCGGTGTGCAGCAGCGCCTCGCCCAGCTCCGCCTCGGTCCAACCCTGGTTGCGTGCCATCCGCAGGTGGATGCGCAGCTCCGGCCAAGCGGCGGTGGCCGTGTCGGTGATGACCGTGATCAGCGCCCGGGTCTTCAGGTCGAGCCCCGGCCGGGTCCAGAGCAGGCCGAAGACCGCTTCCCGCGTCCAATCGGCGAAGCCTTCCATCAGCGGGTCGTTGTAGACGGTCGTGGCCATCTTCTCGGCCATGCTCTGGCCCATCAGCTCCTGGCGCAGCGCAGAGCCCTTCTTGTGCATCGCACTCTTGGTCATGGTCACGTTCCCTCCGTTGCGGGGCAGAGCTTGATTCGTCGCGGGGAGCGGCCCGCCTACTCCGCCCGCGCGCCGGAGATGCGGACCATCTCGCGCCACTTCGGGATCTCGGCCGCGACCTGCGCCCGCGCTTCCTCCGGCGTGGAGCCGAGCAGCTTGGCGCCGATGATCTGCGCCCGCTGGCGCAGCGCGGGGTCGGCGCAGATCGCGCGCAGCTCCGCGCTGAGGCGGTCCACGACCGGGCGCGGCGTGGCGGCGGGCACGGCGAAGCTGGTCCAGGAGGTGACGACGAAGCCGTCCATCCCCGCTTCCTGCATCGTCGGCACGTCGGGCAGGCTCGGCCAGCGTTCGGCGCCGGTGACGGCGAGCGCGCGCATCCGCCCTTCCTGGATGACGGGGACGTAGGAGGCGAGGTTGTCGAGGGCGAACTGCACGTCGCCCGAGAGCATGGCGGGGATGGTTTGCGCCGCGCCGCGGAAAGGCACGTGCTCGCCCTTGATGCCAGCGCGCTCCATGAGCAGCGCGGCCGAGAGGTGCGGCGTGGTGCCGACGCCGGGCGAGCCGTAGCTGATGCCCGCTGGCCGCGCCTTGGCCCAGGCGGTGAACTCGGGGAGCGTGCGCGCCGGCACGTGCTGCGCGGGCACCACCGCGACGTTCGGGAACTCCCAGACGGTGGAGAGCGGGAGCAGGTCGCGCTCGGCCGAGAAGGGCATCCGGGAATACAGGAACTGGTTGATCGCCCAGATGCCGACGCCGGCGGTGGCTATGGTGTAGCCGTCGGGCGCCGCCTTCGCCACGGCGTCGGCGCCGATGTTGCCGCCGGCGCCGGGCCGGTTCTCCACCACCACGGGCTGGCCCAGGCGCTGCGCGAGCTGTTCGCCGAGAAGGCGCGAGAGCACGTCGAGCGAGCCGCCGGGCGGGTAGCCGACCACGATGCGGAGCGGCCGGTCGGGCCACGCGCCTTGCGCGGCGGCGGGGCGGGCGAGGACGGCGGCGGCGAGCGGCGCGGCGAGGACGCTGCGGCGGGTGGGCAAGGACGGCTCCTCCGATTTCGTTGGCGCCGAGTCTGGCGAGGCGCCGCGGGCCGGTCCAGGCCCGGGTTCGGCACGGCTGCGTTATGCTGCGCGCGGCGCTCGCGCGAAGACAGGGGACACGGGATGGAGCAATTCGAGATCGTCATCGCGCTGCTGCTGGCCGGCGCGGTGCTGGCCGCCTTGGCGCGGCGGATCGGGGCGCCCTACCCCGCGCTGCTGGCGCTCGCGGGCACGGCGGGCGCGGTGGTGCCGGGCCTGCCGGAGGTGGCGCTCGACCCGGAGCTGGCGCTGGCGCTGTTCGTGGCGCCGGCGCTGCTGGACGCGGCCTTCGACGCCTCGCCGCGCGACCTGCGCGACAACCTGCTGCCGGTGGGCGGGCTCGCGGTGGCGGCGGTGCTGCTGACGACGGCGGCCGTGGCCGTCGTGGCGCGGTGGCTGGTGCCGGAGATGCCCTGGGCGGCGGCGGTCGCGCTCGGCGCCATCGTGGCGCCGCCGGACGCCGCGGCCGCGTCGGCGGTGCTGCGGCAGGTCGGGCTGCCTCAGCGGCTCCTGGTGGTGCTGGAAGGCGAGAGCCTGTTCAACGACGCGACGGCGCTGCTGGTGTTCCGCCTCGCGCTGGGCGCCGCCGCCGCCGGCTCGTTCAGCCCTTGGGAGGCGCTGCCGACGCTGGCGCTCACCTGCGGCGGCGGCGCCGCGCTCGGCTACGCGCTGGCCCGCGCCTACGTGGCGGTGGCCCACCGCCTGTTCGACGAGATCGGGACCGCCGTGCTGGTGCAGTTCCTCAGCACCTTCGGGGTGTGGTTGGTGGCGGAGGCGTTGCACGTCTCGGCCATCATCACCGTGGTCGCCTACGCCATGACCCTCGCCCGCATCGTGCCGGTGCGGACGGGCGCGCGGCACCGCATCGCCTCCTACGCCGTGTGGGAAGTGGCGGTGTTCGTGCTGAACGCGCTGGCCTTCATCCTGATCGGGCTGCAACTGCGCGGCATCCTGCACAGGCTGGACGGCGACATCGGGGAAGCCTTGCTGTTCGCGGGCGCCGCCTGCCTGGTGGTGGTGGCGGTGCGGTTTGCCTGGGCGATGGGCGTCAACGTCTTCGTCCGTTGGCAGTACCGGCGCTACGGCCCGGCGGCGGGGGCGGGGCGGCCCTTGGCGCGGCCGACCCTGGGGGGCGGCATCGTCATCTCTTGGTGCGGGATGCGGGGCATCGTGACGCTCGCAGCCGCCCTGGCGCTGCCGGAGGGCTTCCCGTTCCGCGACCTGATCCTGCTCACCGCTTTCGCCGTGGTGCTGGTGACGCTGGTGGCGCAGGGGCTGACGCTCCGTTGGCTGCTGGGGCGGGTGCGGTTGCCGGAGGACGACTCGGTGGAGCGCGAGGTGGTGCTGGCGCGGGCGGAAACGGCGCGCGCCGCGCTCGGGGCGCTGGACGGCGCGCCGGAGCGGCTGCGCGAAAAGTACGAGGCGCGGCTCCGCCCGGCCGCGGAGGACGGCGCGGGGCTCTCCGCGTTCCAGGAGGCGGCGGTGGAGGCGCAGCGGCGGCGCCTGGACGCGCTGCGGTCGGCCGGCAGCATCGGAGACACCGCCTTCCACTTGGTGGAGGAGGAGATCGACCTGCTGGAACTCGCCGGCGACCCGCGGCTGCGCCCCGGCGGGGCGGCGGCGTGAGGCGCGTCAGCAGTCCAGCACGACGTTGCCGATGTATTTGCCTTCCTGAACCGCGCGGTGCGCGGCGGCGCATTCGGCGAGCGGCACGCGGGCGGCTACGGCGTGGCGCACCAGGCCGGCTTCGAGCCAGCCGTTGAGCGCGCCCAGGGCGGCGGCGCGTTGCGCGGCGTCCAGTTCGTAGACGATGAAGAAGCGGAAGGCGATGCCCTTCATGATCGACGGGCCGAAGGCGATCTCCGCGGACGGGCCGTTGGCGCCGTACACCGCGCAGAGGCCGCCGGGCGCCAGCAGGGCCGGCAGCATCGCGGCGTTGCCGGACACGTCCACCTCCACGGCGCGGTCCACGCCGCGGCCGCCGGTCAGCGCGGCGACGCGCTCCGGCACGTCTTCCTGCCGGTAGTTGATCGTGGAGTCGGCGCCGGCGGTCAGGGCGTGCGCCGCCTTTTCTTCCGAGCTGACTGTGGCGAGCACCTGCGCCGCGCCGAGCAGGCGGGCGAACTGGACCGCGTAGTGGCCGACGGAGCCGGCGCCGCCCGTCACCAGCACGCTGCGGCCGGACACGCCGCCGTCGGTCAGCAGCGCGTGCAGCGCCGTCAGCGCCGGGATGCCGAGGCAGGCGCCGGCCTCGAAGGGGGTGTTCTCCGGCAGCCGCACCGCCTGCGCGGCCGGCAGGGCGATGTACCCGGCGGCGGTGCCGTGGGCGCGTTTCCACTGGCCGTTCCAGATCCAGACCCGCTCACCGACCCTGGCGCGGTCCACGCCGTCGCCCACCGCCTCCACCCTGCCCGCGCCGTCGCTGTGGGGCACCACGCGGGGAAAGGCCATAGGGCGGGAGGTACCGCTGCGGGTCTTCCAGTCGGAGGGGTTCACGCCGGAGCAGGCGAGGCGCACCAGCACCTCGCCCGGCGCGGGGCTGGGCGTGGGCAGGTCGCCGTATGTGAGGACCTCGGGGCCGCCGGTGCGGTCGTACCAGACTGCCTTCATCGTATTCCTCCCGTCGCGGTCACGGCCACGCCGCCTCGGGCGGCAGGCTCATCAAAATGGCTTCGACGTTGCCGCCGGTCTTGAGGCCGAACAGCGTGCCGCGGTCGTGGAGCAGGTTAAACTCCACGTAGCGACCGCGCCGGACCAGTTGGCGGCGGCGCTCGTCGTCCGTCCAGGGCTCGCGCATCCGATTGCGGACGATGGCGGGGTAGGCTTCCAGGAAGGCCAAGCCCACGTCGCGGGTGAAAGCGAAGTCGTCCTCCGGGCCGCGGCCCGGCGTGCGGTCGCCGAGCCAGTCGTAGAAGATGCCGCCCAGGCCCCGCGGCTCGTTCCTGTGCGGCAGGAAGAAGTACTCGTCGCACCACTGCTTGAAGCGCGGGTAGTAGGTCGGGTCGTGGCGGTCGCAGGCGGCGCGGAAGGCGGCGTGGAAGCGGGCGGCGTCGGCCTCCGCTTCCGGCGCTTCCGGGACCATCGGCGTTATGTCGCCGCCGCCGCCGAACCAGGCGCGGCTGGTGCTGATGAAGCGGGTGTTCATGTGGGCGGCCGGCACGCGCGGGCTCCGCATGTGGGCCACAAGCGAGACGCCGGTGGCGAAGAAGCGCGGGTCGGCGTCGGCGCCGGGGATCTGGGCGCGGAACTCGGGCGAGAACTCGCCGTGGACCGTGGAAACGTTCACGCCGACCTTCTCGAACACGCGGCCGCCGCGCAGGAGGCCCATCACCCCGCCGCCGCCCTGGCCCGTTTCCGCCGGCCGGGTCCAGGCGGTGCGCTCGAAGCGGCCCGGCGGCAGGGCGGCGTGGGGGCCGGTGTCCGCCTCCTCCTCGATCGCCTCGAAGGCGGCGCAGAGCCGGTCGCGCAGCGTTTCGAACCAGGCGCGGGCGGGGTCGGCCAAGGGGTGGTCCTTGGGGTGGGCGGGTCCGGTCATGGCGTGCTCCTGGGCGGGGGAAGAACGCGGCGGAACGGGGGTTCCGCCGCATTGCCAGCCCGCGATGCCGCACCTTATATGCGGTGCGGCGCGGCGGGGCAGCGCGGGTCCGGCCACAAGGGGACCCACCTCGCCGCGGCGGTTTTACGCATCGGCCCTCGCCCCTCCTTTCCCAGGACCCGGGCCGCGGCCGGGGAGCAGGGACGACGCATCGCATGGCCGACACCTTGGCGCAGCACGGGGCACCGCAGGTCCCTGGACACGGCCCCGCCGTGGACCCGGGAGGCGAGGGCGGGACGCGGCGGGACTTCCTGTACCTGACCACGGCCGCCTTCACGGTGGTCGGCGTGGGCGCGCTCGCCGTGCCCTTCATCGCCTCCATGAACCCGTCGCGCGACGTGCTGGCGCTGGCGAGCACGGAGGTGGACTTGTCGCCCATCGCGGTGGGGTCGGCGGTGACGATCGTGTGGCGCGGCAAGCCGGTCTTCGTGCGCCGCCGCACGGCGGAGGAGGTCCAGGCGGCCCGGCAAACGCCGCTGTCCGAGCTGCCCGACCCGGCGCCGGACCAGTCGCGCGTGAAGAAGGACGAGTGGCTGGTGCTGCTCGGCGTCTGCACCCACCTCGGCTGCGTCCCGCTTGGGCAGAAGCCGAGCGACAGCCGCGGCGAGTTCGGCGGCTGGTTCTGCCCGTGCCACGGCAGCCACTACGACACCTCGGGCCGCATCCGGAAGGGGCCCGCCCCGGCCAACCTCGCCGTGCCCGACTACGTCTTCACCTCCGACACCCAGATCCGCATCGGCTGAGCCGGCCGCCGGGTCCGTCCGAATCCCCAGGGAGCGCCTTTCATGGCCATCGGCCTGCACGAGAGCGAGTTCAAGAACCCGGTGATACGCTGGGTGGACGCGCGCTTGCCCGTCTTCACCATGATGCAGAAGGAGTACGGGACGTTCCCGACTCCGCGGAACTTCAACTACTTCTGGAACTTCGGCGGGTTGGCCCTGGTCAACCTCGTCATCATGATCGCCACGGGCATCTTCCTGGCGATGAACTACACGGCGCACGTCAACTTCGCGTTTGACTCGGTCGAGCGCATCATGCGCGACGTGAACTACGGCTGGCTGCTGCGCTACGTCCACGCCAACGGCGCCAGCATGTTCTTCATCGTGATCTACATCCACATCTGGCGGGCGCTCTACTACGGCTCCTACAAGGCGCCGCGCGAGCTGCTGTTCATGCTGGGCGTGGTGATCTTCTTGCTGATGATGGCCACGGCGTTCCTCGGCTACGTGCTGCCCTGGGGCCAGATGTCCTTCTGGGGCGCCACCGTCATCACCAACCTGTTCAGCGCCATACCGCTGGTCGGCGAGAGCATCGTCACCTGGCTCTGGGGCGGGTTCAGCGTGGACAACCCGACGCTCAACCGCTTCTACAGCCTGCACTACCTGCTGCCCTTCGTGACCTTCGGCGTGGTGTTCCTGCACATCGCGGCCCTGCACATCACGGGCTCCAACAACCCGCTCGGCATCGACCCGAAGGGGCCGCAGGACACGCTGCCCTTCCACCCCTACTACACCGCCAAGGACAGCGTGGGCCTGATCGTCTACTTCATCGTCTTCGCGGCGCTGGTGTTCTTCGCGCCGAACCTGCTGGGCCACCCGGACAACTACACCCCGGCCAACCCGCTGGTGACGCCGCCGCACATCGTGCCGGAGTGGTACTTCCTGCCCTTCTACGCCATCCTGCGCGCGGTGCCGGACAAGCTGGGCGGCGTGATCCTGATGGGCGGCTCCATCATGATCCTGTTCATCCTGCCCTGGCTCGACACCAGCCCGATCAGGTCCATGCGCTTCCGGCCCCTGGCGCGCATCGCCCTGCTGGTGTGGCTCGTGTCCTTCTTCGTGCTGATGTACTGCGGCGCGAAGCCGCCGGAGGAGCCCTGGGTGCTGATCGCCCGGCTCGCCACCCTCTACTACTTCGCCTACTTCCTGGTGATCCTGCCCGCGCTCGGGGCCAAGGAGCGGGGCTTGCCGCTGCCGGCCAGCATCTCCATGCCGGTGCTGCGCGGCGGCGGGCCGCTCCCGGCGGGCGCCATGGCCAAGCCGATGGAGAAGGCGTGATGGCGCCGCTCCGTTCGCGCCTGCGCGCCGCCCTGCTCGCCGGCGGGCTCCTGCTCGTCGGCGGCGCCCCGGCCCTGGCGGCCGGGGAGGCCCTGCACCCGCCCGACACGAAGTTCTCCTTCGACGGGCTGTTCGGCACCTTCGACCGCGCCTCGGCCCAGCGGGGTTTCCAGGTGTACAAGGAGGTCTGCTCCAACTGTCACTCGATGCGGCAGCACTCCTACCGCAACCTGCGCGAGCTCGGCCTGTCGGACGCGGAGGTTCGGGCCATCGCCGCCACCGTGCAGGTGAACGACGGGCCGAACGACGAGGGCCAGATGTTCGAGCGGCCGGGGCGCCCCTCCGACCGCTTCCGCAGCCCCTTCACCAACGAGAAGGCGGCGCGGGCGGCGAACAACGGCGCCTTGCCGCCGGACCTTTCCGTCATCGTGAAGGCTCGGGAGGGCGGCGCGGACTACATCCACGCCCTGCTCACCGGCTACTCGGACCCGCCCGAGGGCGTCGAGCTGATGGACGGGATGAACTACAACAAGTACTTCGCCGGCCGGCAGATCGCCATGGCGCCGCCGCTGGCGGGCGAAGGGCAGGTGGAGTTCAAGGACGGCACCACCGCCACCGTCGAGCAGATGTCACGCGACGTGACCACCTTCCTCGCCTGGGCGGCGGAGCCGGAGCTGGAAAGCCGCAAGCAGATGGGGGTCAGGATCATCCTGTTCCTCACCATCCTCGGCGGCCTGACCTACGCGGTGAAGCGCAAGATCTGGTCCGACGTGCACTGAAGCGGCGCGCCGCAGCATCCAGGTCGACAGAAAGGGCCGCCTCGGGCGGCCCTTTTCACGTCCGGGGTCAGCGGCGGACGGCGGTCGCGTTGTAGCCGGGCGGCGGCAGGGCGGTGCCACGTTCCACGTCACCACGGGCCGCCGGCGGCGGCGCCGCGCCGCAGGCGCCGGCGGCGAGGAGGACCAGCGAGAGCAGGACGGCGACGCCTTTGGGCATGACGGGTTTTCCCCTGCGGACGCGTCGTGGCGGGGTTGGCGGCCTCGCCGCCCACCCCGTAAACAACCGCGCCGATCATCGAGCCAATCCCGCTCCGACGCCAGCGTTCCGTCGCCCCGCGCGTTCCGGCCGCAGCGTCCCGCCCCACCCCGCGCCGGAGGTCCCGCCTTGCCCGACAGCATCGAACCCGTCATCGGCCTCATCGGCGGCTCCGGCCTCTACGACATCGACGGGCTGGAGGGGCGCGAATGGCGGCGCGTCCCCACGCCTTGGGGCGAACCATCGGACGAGTTGCTGTTCGGGCGGCTGGAGGGCGTGCGCTGCGTCTTCCTGCCGCGGCACGGCCGGGGCCACCCCGCGCCGCCCTCCGCGCTGAACTACCGCGCCAACATCGACGCGCTGAAGCGGTCTGGAGTCACCGAGATCGTCTCGCTGTCCGCTGTAGGCTCGCTGCGCGAGGACTTGCCGCCCGGCCACTTCGTGGTGGTGGACCAGTTCATCGACCGCACCTTCGCGCGGGAGAAGTCTTTCTTCGGCACCGGCTGCGTGGCCCACGTCTCGGTGGCGCACCCGGTCTGTCCGCGACTCGGCGACGCGTTGGAGGGCACCGCGCACGAGCTCGGCCTGCCCGTGTCGCGCGGCGGCACCTACCTCGTGATGGAAGGGCCGCAGTTCTCCACTCGGGCGGAGAGCGAGCTGTACCGGCAATGGGGGTGCAGCGTGATCGGCATGACCAACATGCCGGAAGCCAAGCTCGCGCGGGAAGCGGAGCTTTGTTACGCGACGGTCGCCATGGTCACGGACTTCGATTGCTGGCACCCGGACCACGGCCACGTCACCGTGGATCAGGTCGTCAAGGTCCTCCTGGCCAACGCCGACCGCGCCCGGTCCTTGGTGCGGGCGGTGGTTCCGCGGCTCGGGCAGCGCCGCGGCCCTTGCCCGGCGGGGTGCGACCGGGCGCTCGAGAACGCCATCATCACGGCGCCGGAGCGGCGCGATCCGGCGTTGCTGGCCAGGCTCGACGTTGTAGCCGGGCGGGTGCTGAGCGTCACGAAAGCGGATTGACTGCGGAACGTTATATTTTTCCTGTTCACGTAAATCTGAATATGGTGTTCCATCCTCTCCTGAACGTGATCACGAGCAGGGGAATCCGTCTTGCCGGACACCAACCTCGAAACCCGCAACCTACAGCCCGGCCTGGAACAGGCCGCGTCGCTCACGCGGGGTTCCGTCCTGCTGTTCGGCGATGAAACCACGGCCCCCCTCTGGCTGTGGCTGGTTCTGGAAAACGACGAGATCGCGGCCCTGGAAGAGGCGCTGATCGAGCACCTGCGCTCGCCGCTCTTCCCCGCCCGCGTGGGCGAGCGCGTGGTGCAGCCGGGCGACGACGTCGGGCTGCTCGACTTCGCCTGCGCCTTCGCCCCCATCGCTTCCCGCTTCGCGCAGGGGCGGGACCTGGTGGTGGCGGCCACCCGCATCGTGTCCGAGCGCGGCGGGCCGCTGTGCCGGCAGGCGGCGCTGGCCTGCATCGAGGCGCTCCAGCACCGCCAGCACGCCGAAGCGCGCAACCTGGCCGAGCCCGCGGCTCCGGGGCGGCTGCGGCACTTCGTGCTGGCCTCCAGGCTCTGCGCCGACCTTTGGCTGCGCTTCGTCCCTTCCCCGGACAGCGGCCGGTCGCTCCCTTCGCGCTTGTCCGACGTGACGGAAACGCGGCCGGCGGCGCCGCTGCCCCCGCCGGCCGTGGCGCCGCTGCCGCCCGGCGCCCCCGGCGTCCTCGTGCTCCAGCCCTTCGAGCCGCCGAACGACCGCTCCGAATGGCAGACCTACCAGACCCTCGCCGCGCCGATGCCGCTGCGGTCCGTGCCGCGCGACTCCGGCCGCCGCCTGGCCGCGCTGGCCGAAAAGGCGCCCGCCTTCGCCGCGCCCATCGCGGAGATCCGCCGCACCCTGGCCTTGGCGGCGCACGCCGGGCGGCCTTCGCCGCGGCTGCGGCCGATTCTGCTGGTCGGCGCGCCGGGCATCGGCAAGACTTGGTTCGCGCGGCGCTTGGCGCAGGCGCTGGACCTGCCCTTCGCCGGGCTGAACCTGGGCGGCGCCACCGACAACCGCTGCCTCCAGGGCACGGCGCGCGGCTGGAGCGCGGCGACGCCGGCTTGGCCGATCGCCGAAATGGCGCGCCTCTCGGTGCCCAACCCCCTGCTCTTCCTCGACGAGGTGGACAAGGCCGGCGGCCAGCGGGAGAACAACGGCCGGGCGCACGACACCCTCCTGGCGATGATCGAGCCGGAGAGCGCGGCGGGCTGGTTCGACGAGTGCCTCCGCACCACCGCGGACCTGCGGAACGTGCTGTGGATCATGGCCGCGAACGAGACGCGCGGCATCCCGGCGCCGCTGCTGTCGCGCCTCTCCGTCCACCAGATCGAGCCGCCGCCGGCCAGCGCGTTCTCGTCCGTGCTGGCGGGGCTGCTGGACGGCATCGCCGGCGACATCGGCTGCCAAGCGGCCGACCTGCCGGCGCTGGAGGAGGAGACCCAGGACGCGCTGCGCCGCTCCTTCGCCCGCCACCGCAACCTGCGCCGGCTCCGGGCGATGGTGGAGGAGTGCCTGGGCGTGGCGGCCGAGGCCGTGCTTTCGGCGGCGAACTAGGGGGGCGCCGCGGACGCTGCCGGGGTTGAAGCGGCCTTGCTGCGGGGGATGCAGCGGGGCCGCTCCCCCGGCAGGGCGTCCCTTCCGCATCGTTGAGACCGAACACCGGGCCGCGCAGTCGGCCCGGTTTTGATTCCGGGCTGCGCTGGGCGTTGATGGGGCCGCACACGACGTTTCACCTCGCCGGCGGCGAGGGCGGCATGGCGCATTTCATGGACCACCTGATGCCCGCGGTGACGGGCTGGCGGGAGAGCCTGGGCGAGCCCGAGGTGACGTCCGAACTCCAAGCCAAGCTGATCGCCGGCGTCGCCGACGCCACCGGCGGCGCCGGCACGCGTGAGGTGGCGCGCCGCCGGGACGCGGCGCTGGCGCGGCTGCTGGCGGCGCGGACGGCCGGCTAGATCCGGCCGGTCAACGCCATGATGAGGAGCACCACCACGATCAGGCCAACGATGCCGGAGGGGTAGTAGCCCCAGCCGCCGCTGTAGGGCCACGTCGGCAGCACGGCGAGCAACACCACGACAAGCAGGACGACGAGCACGAGCGAGTTCATGGGCACCCTCCTGACAGAACGCCGATACGAGTAAGGGACGTGCTCCTCCCGGTCCGGTTTCCGTGAGCTGAGCCTATCCCAGGAATTCGGGAGAAACGAGGCTCGGCAGGAACAGCACCACCTGCGGGAAGAGGATCACCAGCGCCAGCACCGCGAGCATGGGCAGCAGCATGATGCAGGTGTCCTTGAGCGCGTCGCCGATCCGCATCCCGGCGACGGAGCAGGCGATCATCAGGCACAGCCCGTAGGGCGGCGTCACCAGCCCGAAGGCGAGGGACACTATGCCGACCATGGCGAAGTGGACCGGGTCCATGCCCACGCCCTGCGCCAAAGGTTGGAGGATGGCGCCGACGATGATGATGGCGGGGATGGCGTCGAGGAAGCAGCCCACCACGAGGAACACGCCGGCGATGAAGAAGCCGGTGGCGACCGGCCCCATGCCCCAGCCCCTCACGCCCGAGAGCAGCGCTTCCGGGATCTGGTAGAAGGCGAGCAGCCATCCGAAGGCGCTCGCCGTGCCGACGCAGAATAGCGCCACGCCGGCGAGCCGGCCCGTGTCGCCGAGCGCGCCCACCAACCCGCGCCAATCCATCTCCCGGTAGACCAGCAAGGACAGGAAGCCGGCGTAGAGCACGGCGATGCAGGCGCTCTCCGTCGCGGTGAACCAGCCGAAGATCTTGCCGCCGATGATGATGAGCGGCGTGGTGAGCGCCGGCACCGAGACGAGGAAGCTCCGCGCCACCTGCGCGAGGGTGGCGCGCGGGTAGGTCGGGTAGCCGCGCGCCTTCGCGTAGGCGTGGACGGTCGCCATCTGCACCAGCCCGATCAGCAGTCCGGGCACCACGCCGGCGAGGAACAGCGCGCCGATGGAGACCGTCAGCACGCCGCCCCAGACGATCATCAGGATGGAGGGCGGGATGATGACGGCGAGCACGGCGGAGACAGCGGTGATGGCCACCGAGAAGCTGTCGTCATAGCCCTCTTTCCGCTGCGCCTCGATGAAGATCTTGGACTGGCTGGCGGCGTCGGCCGTGCTGCTGCCGCTGATGCCGGCGAAGAAGATCGAGAGCACCACGTTGATCTGCGCCAGCCCGCCGGGGAAGTGGCCCACCAGCGAACGGGAGAAGGTCATCAGCCGGTCGGTGATGCCGCCCGTGTTCATCAGGTTGGCGGTGAGCAGGAAGAACGGCACCGCGAGCAGGATGAAGCTGTTGTAGGCGTTGAAGGTCTCCTGCGCGAGCATCATGGGCGAAAGCCGCGGCTCCACCAGCAGGATCGGCAGGCAGGCGAGGCCGAGCGCGACCGCCACCGGCACACGCAGCACCAGCATGAGGAAGAACAGGCCGAAAAGGATCTGCGCCGCCCCACCGGGCGAAAGGACGTTGCCGCCCATCAAACGGCGCGCCCGCGCAGCACCTGGATCGCGTCCGCCATGCGCTCGGTTTGGAAGAGCAGCCAGACGAGGCCGGCGATGGGCCATGCCATGTGGATGAGCCAGAGCGGGAGTTCGGCCAGCTCGCTGATGCGGTAGATGGCGAACTCCGTGAACTCCCAGCCCCACCACAGGAAGACCAGGGCGAAGAGCACCACGAAGGCGCCGGACAGCAGCTCCACCGCCGCCTCGGCGCGCGGGGACAGGCGGGGGAAGACATCCACGGTGAAGTGCGTGCCTTCCCGCACCGCCAACATGGCGCCGAGCATCACGGCGTAGACCAGGCAGAAGCGCGCCAGCTCCTCCGTCCAGATGTAGGCGGGGATGGCGGTGGTGTAGCGCGAGAAGATCTGCAGGCTGACCGGCACCACCAGCACGGCGACGGTCACGATCAGCAGGAAGGCGATGCCGCGCGCGAGCAGCCGGTTGGCGGCGCGCAGGGCGCCGAGCGCGCCCCCCGCGGCCCGGCGCGCCGGCTTGTCTGCGGCCGCGGCCGCGGCGTCGCCGCTCACGCGTTGGTGGCGTCGATGCGGCGCAGAATCGGCTCGGCGTCGATCTCCTTGGCGTAGGCCTGCATCACCGGGTCCACCAGGCGTTTCATCTGCGCCCGCTCGGTGAACTCGACGCGCTTCAGGCGGCCGGCCTTCTCCAGCGCCTCCAGCTTGGACTCGTCCTCCTCCGACTCGATCTGCCGGCCGTAGATGGCCGCCTCGCGCCCGGCGCGGCGGATGGCCGCCTGGAGGTCGTTGGGCAGCTTGGTGAAGGTGGCCGAGGAGAAGCAGAGCGGCCGGATGGTGATGGCGTGCTGCGTCAGGGCGAGCTGCGGCGCCACCTCGAAGAAGCGCATCTGCTCCACGCCGGCCGCTTCGTTCTCGCCGCCGTCGATGACGCCGTTTTGGATGGCGTTGTAGATCTCGTTGTAGGCGATCACGGTCGGCGACATGCCGATGGCCTGGAAGGTGCGGCTCCAGATCGGCGCGCCCTGCACCCGCACCTTGAGCCCGCGCAGGTCGGCCAAGGTGCGGAGGGGCTTGTTGGCGAAGATGTTCCGCACGCCGCCGCCCGCGTAGCCGATCAGCATCACCCGCGCGCGCTTCTCGATCTCGTCGGCCACCGGCTTGAACAGGTCGAGCTGCACCACGTTGTCCCAGTGGGCGAGGTCGCGGAAGATGAAGGGCGCGTCGATGAAGGGCGCGGCGCGGGAGAAGGTGGACATGTGCGCCGGCGAGACGATGGCGTAATCCACCGCGCGGCCCTGCGCCATGTACTCGAAATACTGCTTTTCCAGCCCGAGGCTGCTGTTTTTGTGCAGCGTGAAGTTGATCGGCTTGCCGTAGTGGACCTTCACCAGCTCCTCGAATTTGGCGAGGCAGCGGGTGAAGGCGTGGTCGTCGTTGAACTGCGAGGCGCCGTTCAGGGTGATGGCCCCCTGCGCGCGCACCGGGATGGACAGGATGGCGGGCGCGGCCAGCGCGCCGCCCATGAGCAGGGCCCTGCGGTGCATGTGTCGTCCCTCCGCTTGTTCGCGCCGGCTGTGGAGTCGCCGACCTCCTCCGGGAGCCTAGACCCTCGGCGCGGGCGGAGGGAACCGGGCGATGGTCAGCCGAGGTGGCGTTCGAAGAATTCCAGGGTCCGCCGACGCGCCAGGGCGGCGTCGGCGGCGCTGTAACTGCCCCGCTCATCGCAGCCGAAGCCGTGGCCGGCGCCGGGGTAGACGAAAACCGCGACGTCCGGCCGGGCGGCGCGGATCGCGTCCACGTCCGCCATGGGGATGGAGGCGTCGGTTTCGCCGAAGTGGAGCTGCGCCGGGCAGAGCGGCATTTCGTCCTTGGCCGCCGCTATGCCGCCGCCGTACCAGCCGACCGCGGCGTCGAAGTCGTTGGTGCGGGTGGCGCCGTGCCAGGCGACGGTGCCGCCCCAGCAGTAGCCGACGACGCCGCGCCTCGCTCCGGACGGGAGGGCCGCGGCGGCGGCGCGCACGTCGAGGACCGTCGAGGCGGGATCGACCTTGCCGCGCAGCTCCCGCCCGCGCGCCACGTCCTCCGGCGCGTAGCCGAGTTCCACACCGCGCTCCGTCCGGTCGAACAGCGCCGGGCAGACCACGGCGTAGCCTTGCGCGGCGAAGTCGTCGCAGACCCGGCGCATGTGGCGGTTCACGCCGAAGATCTCCTGCGCCACCACCAGCCCGCGCTTCGCGTCCCTCGGCCCGGCCGCGTAAGCCGCGAGGGCGTGGCCGTCTTCCGCCCGCAACTCGATGTCCATGGCGTTCCCTCCGCGCGAAGCGGCGGTTATCCTGGGGGGATGGCCGAGATCGTCAACCTGAACCGCGCCCGCAAGGCCCGAACACGGACGGAGGCCGAAGCGACGGCCGCCGCGAACCGCGCGAAGCACGGGCGGACGGCGGTCGAACGCGGGCGGGACGAGCGGGAGGAGGCGCGGCGGCGGGCGCTGCTGGACGGCGCCAAGCGGGACGACGCTTCCGACGCGCCGAAGGGCCGCGGGGAATGACGCGGGCCCTCGCGCGCATCGCGCCCATGGCGGTGCTGCTCGCCGCCTGCGCCGGCGAGCCCTTGCCCACGCCGCCTCCGCCACGTCCAGCGTCGGGGACGGCGGCCGCGGCGCCCGCCGGGCCGGTCACGCGGTTCGACGGCCGCTACGCGGGGCCTCTCGCCTTGCTGCCCGACCGCACCCGCGTTTGCCCCGCGGCGCCCGCGGGGGAGCGGGAGCTCACGGTCCGGAACGGGCGGGCCAGCCTCATGTTCAACCCGCAGGTGCAGCAGGTGCTCACCGGCACGGTGGGGACCGACGGCTCCGTCCGCATGGCCGACAGCCTCGACCGCAACATCGCCACCAGCGGCATCTTCACCGCGGAGAACTTCCGGGGCGAGCACCGCAACGGCCTCTGCGCCTACTCCGTCCAGATGACCAAGCGGGGCTGAACGATGCTCGGACGGCTCTTCGCGGTGGCGGCGCTGGTCGCGGTGTTGGCGTTGGCGCTGTTCGTGCTGCGGCTCGTCGTCTCGATCGCGCTGCTGGTCGTGGCGGCGGCCGCCGGGCTGGTCGCGCTGGCGCTCGGCTATCTCTGGCTGAAGGGGCTCCGCGCCGACCGCGACACGGCTACACGTTGAAGCGGAACAGCAGGATGTCGCCGTCCTTGACGACGTACTCCTTGCCTTCCACGCGGGTCTTGCCCGCCTCCTTGGCGCCCTGCTCGCCGCCCAGCGCCACGAAGTCGTCGTAGGCGGTGCATTCGGTGGCGATGAAGCCGCGCTCGAAATCGCCGTGGATCACGCCGGCGGCGGCGGGCGCCTTGGTGCCCGCCGTGATGGTCCAGGCGCGCGCCTCCTTCGGCCCCACGGTGAAGTAGGTGACGAGGCCGAGCAGCGCGTAGCCGGCGCGGATCACGCGGTCCAACCCGCTGTCTTCCAGGCCGAGGGAGGCGAGGAAGTCCGCTCGGTCCTCTTCCGGCATTTGGCTGATCTCCGCCTCGATCGCCGCGGAAACCACCACCGCGCGCGCGCCCTCGGCTTCCGCGCGCGCGAAGACGCGGGCGCTGTGGGCGTTGCCGGTGGCGGCCGCGCTTTCCTCGACGTTGGCGACGTAGAGCACGGGCTTGGTGGTGAGGAGTTGCAGGCGCCGCGCCGCTTCCTCTTCGCCGGGCGGGACGGCGGTGCGGGCGGGGCGGCCGGCCTGGAGCGCGGCCATGAGGGGCTCGATCAGCGCCATCTGCGCCGCCGCTTCCTTGTCGTTGCCGCGGGCGCGCTTCACCAAGCCCTGCTGGCGCCGTTCGAGCGCTTCGAGGTCGGAGAGCATCAGCTCCGTTTCGACCGTTTCGGCGTCGCGCACCGGGTCCACGCCGCCCTCGACGTGGACCACGTTCGGGTCCTCGAAGCAGCGGAGGACGTGGATGATGGCGTCCACCTCGCGGATGTTCGCCAGGAACTGGTTGCCCAGCCCCTCGCCCTTGGAGGCGCCGCGCACCAAGCCGGCGATGTCCACGAACTCCAGGCTGGTCGGCACCGTTTTCTGGCTGCGGCCGAGGCGCGTCAGCGTGTCCAGCCGCGGGTCGGGCACGGCGACGCGGCCCATGTTGGGCTCGATGGTGCAGAACGGGTAGTTCGCCGCCTGGGCCGCGGCGGTGCGCGTCAGCGCGTTGAAGAGCGTGGACTTGCCCACGTTGGGCAGGCCGACGATGCCGCAGTTGAATCCCACGCGAGCCTCCTAGCCCCGGTTCTCAGCCGCCCAGCAGCTCGGCGAGGCGCTGCGCGAGCATGGCG
>CADCTL010000025.1 GCA_902805625.1 uncultured Acetobacteraceae bacterium | reverse complement strand
AAGCCCTGCTCCGCCAGCGTGGCGACCTCCGGCGCGCCCGGGAAGCGCCGGGCGGCAGCGACGCCGAGGATCGGCAGCCGCCCGCCCTGCGCGACCGCGAGGCCGACCGGCGCCATCATGCCGTCCACCTGGTCCGCCAGCAGCGCGGCGACGGCCGAGGCGGAGCCCTGGAACGGGACGTGCCGCATGTCGAGGCCCTGCTCGGCGCGGAACGTCTCCATCATCACCTGCGACGTGCTGGCGACGCCCCAGGACGAGAAGGTGAGCGGGACCGGCGCGCGGCGCGCCGCTTGGACGAAGCCCTCCGCGTCCTGCACGCCGAGGCCCCTGCGCGCGGCGAGCGCGAAGACCAGCCGCGCCACCGGCGCGACCGGCAGGAAGTCCTGCGGCCGGTAGGGCAGGCGCCGGTAGACGACCGGGTTGACCGAATGCGTGTCGGCGGTGGTGAGGAGCATCGTGTGCCCGTCGGGGGGCGAGCCGGCCACGTGCTGGGAGCCGATGATGCCGTTGGCGCCCGGCCGGTTCTCCACGACCACCGGTTGGCCGAGCCTCGGCGCGAGTTTGCGCGCGAGCCAGCGCCCCGCGATGTCCGATGAGCCGCCCGGCGGGAACGCGATCACGAACCGCACGGGGCGCGCCGGCGACCAGCCGATGGTCCGGGCCGGCTCGGTTCCCACGGCGCTGCGCGGCGGAAGCGGCGCTCCGAGAAGCGCACCCACAATCGAACGACGGGCGATCGGTCGGGCCATGTTGTCTGTCCCCGCTGCGTGGCGTCGCGGGCGATCCTCCCTGGTGAGCCTAGTCGATGCACATCGCGCCGGCCGTGTCGAGCAACTCCCGGGCGCCGAATGCCCCCTCGCTTGAGGGACCAACATTCGGAGTTGATGCGCTTCGGGCTCGCGGCAATCGGGGGGCGTGCGATGGCCGCGAATGGGCGCGAGCGGTGCCAACCGCGCTCCAAAACGACAAGCCGCGGACACCACGCCGAAGCACACTCCACGTGCCGGTTGTCCGGCGGCGAGGCGCACGTGCCCAAGGTCCTTGTGCTGTACTACTCCAGCTACGGCCACATCGAGGCCATGGCCTACGCCATGGCCGCGGGTGCCGCCGAGGCGGGGGCCGAGGTGGACGTGATGCGCGTCCCGGAAACCGTGCCGGACGCCGTCGCGCGGGGTGCCGGGTTCAAGGTCGACCAGCGGGCGCCGATCGCCTCGGTGGCCGACCTCGAAAGCTACGACGCGATCATCGTCGGCGTCGGCACCAGGTTCGGGCGGATGGCGTCGCAGATGAGCGGCTTCCTGGACCGAGCCGGCGAGATCTGGGCGCGGGGCGCTCTCCACGGGAAGGTCGGCGGGGCCTTCACCTCTTCGGCGACCCAGCATGGCGGCCAGGAGACCACCCTGCTATCCATCATCGTCAACCTTCTGCATTTCGGCATGACGATCGTCGGCCTGGACTACGGCTATGCCGGCCAGATGACGCTGGACCGGGTGAGCGGCGGGTCGCCCTACGGCGCCACGACGGTCGCCGGCGGCGACGGATCCCGCCATCCTTCCGACAACGACTTGGCCGGGTCGCGGTACCAGGGCCGCAGGATCGCCGAGGTGGCCGCCAGGCTGTCCATCCGGCCGCCAGGCTGTCCATCCAGGCGCCTCGAGGTGGTCCCTGGACTTCGGACAAGCGGTTGAGTTCGGTCCGCCTGCGAGAGGGACGGACCCGGACGACGGGCAAGCGGACGCGGTACACGGCGAGGTTCGAGGCGAAGGCGGCGCTGGAGGCGCTGCGGGGCGAGCCGACGGCGGCGCAGCTGGCGGCGAAAGACGGCATCCACCAAACGATGGTCGGCGAATGCAAGCGGCAGGCCGTGGAGCGCTCGGCCTCGGTGTCCTCCGGCAAGGCGGAGACGCAGAAGGTGGACCGGCCAAGCCTCAGGATAGGCAAAGATCTCGATGGCCAGCGTCACGCCTTGCAGCGCCGCCGCCGCGGGCCGTGTCGGCGACTCGCGGACGAACAGGCTCGGGAGGAGATGCTCGGAATGGGAGGCGGTATGCACCACCCGCGCCGAGCAGACTACCGGCAGGGCATGTTCGGCTGGGCCGCCCTGGACGAGGCCAGCCCAGCCGAGGCTTCGCACTACGAGCGGCCTGCCCGGCGAGCCTCGGCTTCACCCCGGAGCCGTGGCTTCACCCCGCGTGAAATCAGCGGCGTGCGCTTTCACGAAGTCGTACATGCTCGTCGGCGTCTCGCCGGTGAGTTTGGACAGATCGTCCGTCATGCGGTCGTATCGGCCCTGCGCGTGGAGTTCGGCCATCACTGCGAGGTGGTCGACGACGTGCGTCGGCAGACCGAGCCCACGAAGCCCGTCGATCCACCCGGAGAGCGGCACGTCACGGTAGCGGATGGTCCGGCCGAGCGCCTCGGAGAAGACGCGCGCGTGGTGCGCCAGGTCGGCCGACTCGAATCCGGTCAGATTGTAAACACGACCGATGTGCGGGGCGGGGTCGTCCAGGACCGCGGACACGGCGCGCGCCACGTCGACGGCCGAGACGGGCGAGGTCTTGCCGTCGCCCAGCGGCAGCGCCAGCTCGTCGCGGTCCCGGACGCCGGCCGCGGCGAGGCGCAGGAAGAAGCCTTCGAGGAAGACCGTCGGCCGCACCGTGACGACCGGCAGCCCCGACCACGCCAATGCCTGCTCCACCAGCCAGTGGAGCTTGTGCTGTGGGCTGCCGGTGGTCTCGGTGACGCTCATCTGCGTCACCGTCATCTGCGACATGTTCACGAAGGCCTCGACCCCGTGGTGGCGCGCCACCGCGGCGACGTTGACCGTGGCTTCGAGATAGGCCGCCGAGACCGACATCCCGAAGTAGAGGCGCGCGCAGCCCTAGATGGCACGGTGCGCCGAGGCGAGATCGGTCAGATCGCCCCGCACGACCTCGGCCCCGAGCCGGCGCAGGCCCTCGGCGCGTCCGTCCTCCCGCCGGACCAAGGCGCGCACCTGATGCCCCTTGGCGAGCAGCATCGCGGTGAGGTGGCGGCCGATGGCGCCGATGTCGCCGGCCGCTCCGGTCACGAGGACCGGACTGCGGTATGCGGATGTCATCATCGCATCATCTGCCTTGCTGTTGCGTTCAGGTGGCTTGGGAGGCGTCCGGAGTTCCGGGGGCAGGCGCCGCGGTGGTGAGCACGCGGACCTCGGAGCGCAGCGTCCGGTGCACGGGGCAGCGGTCCGCGATCTCCAGCAGCCGCGCGCGCTCCTCCGGGGCCAAGTCGCCCTCCAGCGCGATCTCCCGCGCGATCTCGTCCAGCCTGCCTTCGCGCGTTTCGCACTCGGCGCAGTCGGCGGCGTGGATCTTCCGGTGGCGCAGCGCGACGCCGACCCGGCGCAGCCCGAGGCCCTTGCGCTCCGCGTAGAGCCGGATCGTCATCGCGGTGCAGGCGCCCAGCGAGGCGAGCAGCAGGTCGTAGGGCGAAGGGCCGCTGCCCAGGCCGCCGACCAGGGCCGGCTCGTCGGCCAGCAGCCGGTGG
>CADCTL010000024.1 GCA_902805625.1 uncultured Acetobacteraceae bacterium | reverse complement strand
GGGTTGAAACGGGGCGATCTGTCCGGATTGGATGGGAGAGCCTGTCAGACGACCCGATCCGCTACGCCCGTCGGGAGGCAACATCTGTAGAGGCCGGCACCCGGTCAATCGCCGCCTTTACCAGCTTCGCAGCCGCGACGAGTGCTTCGTCAGCCGCCTGAAGAACAACCGCGGCGAGGCCACGCGCTACGACCAAACTGCGCCCAGCTTTCTCGGCTTCGTCCTGCTCGGCTGCATTCGGCTATGGATCAGGTTTGTCTACGCGGCCTAGCCACGCCCGCCTCCTCGACCTCGACCGTAAGTTGCACGCGCTGCCGGCGGAACGCCGGCACCAGGGCGGACACGCGGGCCGTGGCGAACATGCCGGCGTCCAGGAGCGGCGCGACGGCTTCGGCGTCGTCGGGCGGCAACTGGCCGACCAGGCGCCCGTCTGGCGCCCGGACCTCAACGCAGCTGCGCTTCGCCCACGCACGAGGCCCGGTCTTCGGTCGGCGGTGCAAGAGGAGCCGGGCGCCTACGTGAAGCCAAGCAAGCGACGCCGGGTCGTCACCCACTTCGCCGAAGCCAAGCAGGTACGTCGTGCCAGCGGCGGCCATGCCGCCTTCCTGGGCTGCCCCGGAGCATCCGCACGGCTGCGCGCGCGCCGAGCAAGTATGAAAGGCGTCGCCGCGAGCAGCGGCCCCCATGGCAACTGCCGGCAACACGTCTGGCGTCGCCATCGAAGGGCGATCGGGATTCATTTCCAACGGACATTTCTCCCCTGGTACCGGCGAAGTGCCTGTGCCGTCCGCCGTTACCCTCACCACGGCCGCGCGGGAGAGGCCGTTTCCGCCTTCGCCCTCATTGAAGCCGCAGCGGGACGCAAATTGCGGGGCCACTCGCGCGGCGCCATTCCGTGCGATTACGTAAAGCGATTCCGCCACATTGGGGCCCGGCGAGTTCCCGCATGGATCGAGACGCCTCGTGGCGGGAGCAAACTTTCCCTCGAAGCAGGCCGGTCCGGTGGCACGTTCCAGGCCATTCCGGTCTCCGCCACGTGACGACCGACCGGGTGAGCTGTGGCACCGATGGAGGACGTGACACGCCAGTGGACGATCCCTACCTGCCAAGGCATCGGCAGTGCGTGTGGTTCCGACCGTCAGGCCTGCTGTCGATGGCTAGTCGCAAACCTGCGGAAGCTGCAGCACGGAAGGATCCGACATCGTGGATGTGACCTCCGCTCAGCTCCGGTCCCGGCATGACTTGGTCGCCGGTCAACGCCTCGATGCGCTGCGAGCGTCGGGGCTGTTGAGTGCTCCCGCGGAAGAACGGTTCGATCGCCTGACCCGCCTCGCACGGCGCCTTCTCGGCGTCCCGGTGGCGCTCGTCTCCTTGCTGGACGCCGACCGGCAGTTCTTCCTCAGCGCCCAGGGCTTGCCCGAGCCCTGGGCCGGCCTGCGCGAGACGCCGCTGTCGCACTCCTTCTGCCGCTCGGTCGTGGAGACGGGGCTGCCCCTGTCCGTGGGCGATGCGCGCGAGGATGCTCGCGTGCGGGGCAACCCCGCCATCGAAGACCTGGGCGTGGTCGCCTACCTCGCGGTTCCTCTTTCGCTGCCGGACGGCTGCGTCGTCGGCGGGCTCTGCGCGATCGACCGTGAGCCGCGCGCCTGGTCCGCCGAGGACGAGCAGGCCCTGGCGGATCTGGCGGGCGCTGTCATGGGAGAGATGGCCGCAGGGCTGCGGCTGCGCGAATTGGAGGCTGCATGCGCGGCGAAGCGCGAAAGCGAGGCACGCTACCACGCGCTCTTCCAGGCGATCGACGCCGCCTTCTGCGTCGTCGAGGTGAAGTTCGACGGGGAGCAGCGGCCGATCGACTACCGCTTCGTCGAGGTCAACCCGGCCTTCGCGGGCCAGACCGGCCTAGCCGAGGCGGCGGGCAAGTGGATGCGCGAGCTCGCGCCGGACCACGAGCAGCACTGGTTCGACACCTACGGCCGCGTCGCGCTGACGGGCGAAGCGCTGCGCTTCGAGAACGTCGCGGCGGCGCTCCACCGCTGGTACGACGTCTACGCCTTCCGGATCGGCGATCCCGGAGGGCGCCGCGTCGCGATCCTCTTCAACGACATCTCCGTCCGCAGGCGCTCGGAAGCGGCACTGCGCGAGAGCGAGGCGCGATACCGGGCGCTCTTCGAGGTCTCGCCGCAGATGGTCTGGTTCGCCGACGCCGAGGGCCGCTGCACCTACGTCAACAAGCACTACAGCGACTTCGTCGGCCTGGCAGCGGAGCGGGCGCTCGGGGATGGCTGGCTGGCGGCGGTGCATCCGGACGACCGCGCGTGCGCCCGCACGGCTTGGGCTGGCGCTGTGGCGAGCGAGACGGACTACGAGGTCGAATACCGCATCCGCCACCACGTCGACGGCCGTCACCGCTGGGTCCTTGCCCGGGGCGCCCCCCTGCGCGGCCCGGATGGCCGGATCGAGCGCTGGATCGGCGTCGGGATGGACATCGACGACCGGCGCCGGGCCGAAGCGGCGCTGCGCGGGCTGGTCGATGCCCTGGGCGTCGCGGTCTACACCACGGACGCGGCCGGGCGGCTGACCTTTCACAACGAGGCGGCCGTGGCCCTCTGGGGTTGGCGCCCCCCCTGGGGGGACGCCCGCTGGTGCGGCTCCTGGCGGCTCCGCTGGCCGGACGGCACGCCGATGCGGCATGACGACTGCCCCATGGCCGCCGCGCTCCGGGAGAACCGGCCCATCCGCGGCGAGGAGGCCGTCGCCGAGCGGCCCGACGGCAGCCGTGTCCCCTTCGCCGCCTACCCGACACCGGTGCGCGACGATACGGGCCGGGTCGTCGGTGGGGTGAACGTGCTGGTGGACATCACCAGGCGCAAGGCCGCTGAGGTCGCGCTGACGGAGAGCGAGGCGCGGCTGCGCCTCGCCATGGAGGCGGGCCGCCACGCCTTCTGGGAGCTCGATCTTGCGACCGGGATGGTGGTCCGCGCGCCGTTCCACGACGGGATCTTCGGCTACGAGAGCCCCCTGCCGGAGTGGAGCTACGGGGCGTTCCTGGAGCACGTGCTGCCGGCGGACCGCGGCTTGGTGGAGCGCGCCTACCGGGCGGCCATCAAGGGAGGCCCCGGCGCGGCGGGGGAGTGCCGCATACGGCGCGCCGGCGACCGGGAGGTGCGCTGGATCGAGGTGCACGGCCAGGCACACCGGGATGCAGACGGGCAGGTGGCCCGCCTGCACGGCGTGCTGCGCGACATCACCGACCGAAAGCGCATCGAGGAGGCGCTGCAGGCGAGCGAGGCGCGGCTGCGCCTGGCGCACGAGGCCACGGGGATGGGGACCTGGGAATGGGATCCGGGGACGGGTGAGCACCTCTGGACGCCGGAGCAGTACGCGCTCTTCGGCCTCGACCCCGCGCGCGACGGCCCCATGACCTTCTCCCGCGCCGTCGCCGAGGTCGTCCACGCCGACGACCGCGCCAGGGTCGAGGCCGCCCTGCACGGCGCGGCGGCCTCGGGCGGGACGGTCGAGAGCGTGTTCCGCGCG
>CADCTL010000023.1 GCA_902805625.1 uncultured Acetobacteraceae bacterium | reverse complement strand
CCGGCACCTCGTCCAGCTCCTCCACGAACACGGCGCCCTGCTTCTCCAGGGTCTCCACCACGAAGCGGTTGTGGACGATCTCGTGGCGCACGTAGACCGGGGCGCCGTAGCGGCGGATCGCCTCCTCGACGATCTTGATGGCGCGGTCCACCCCGGCGCAGAAGCCGCGCGGGCCGGCCAGCAGGATGTTCAGGCGTCGCTTGTCGTGCATGTATGGCCGCTTGCTGGAGGGGGCGGGCGGCAAGCTAGCCGCCGGCCGGGGTGCGCTCAAAGGGGGAAGATGGGGATGCGGGCGAGACTTGTCCTGGCGGCGGCGGCGCTGGCGGTCCTTCCGGCCGCCTGCGGCGGCGACGGGCCGGCCCCCTTGCCGGTGGCTTGCCCGCGGCCCGGCATCCTGTCCGACGGCGCCGACCTCACGCGCTGGCAGCCGGGCGCGGTGCGGGACCTCACCACCCTGGTCTTCGACGCGCGGATCACGGGGCTGAGCGGGTCCTGCCGCCCCGGCCGGCGCGACCGCAGCCTGGAGGTGACGCTGACGCCGGCCTTCGCGGCGGAGCGCGGCCCGGCCGGCGGCGGCGCGCGGGTGGCGGAACTGCCCTGGTTCATCGCCGTGGTGGGGCCGGGCGACGAGGTCTTGCAGCGGCAAAGCTTCATGGAGCGGCTGGCCTTCAGCCGCGGCGAAACCCGCGCGGCGGGCGAAGCCGAGCCGGTGCGCCTGTCCCTGCCGGTGGGCGAGGAGCGGCGGGCGTCCGACTACCGCATCTTCGTGTCTTTCGAGTTGACGCCGGAGGAGGTGGCGGTGAACCGGCGGCGGGGGCCGCGGTGATGTCATCGACGTCCGCCATGTAGTGGTTGCGCCGCCGTGGCGCGGCGCGGTAGACGGAGAGGGTACACCCGCTGATCCCGTGCGGGAGAGAGCGGCGGCCCGCCACGCGCGAGCCACGCCGCCGCCGAAGGCGCAACCGGCCCCCGGAAACGCTCAGGCCCATGAACCGCGCGGGGAAGGGGCCTCTGGAAAGCCCGGCGCTGCGAGGCGCAGGCACCGACGGAGAAAGGCGCGCTTCGGGAGAGCGGCCGAATCTCTCAGGTCATAGGACAGAGGGGGGCCACGATCTGAACCGCCGCTTATGCGGCAGGGGGATACGTGGCCACACCTGTTGACGTCCTTCTCGAAACCCCGCTCGCCGGGCTGCACCGCCGGCTCGGCGGCCGTTTGGTGCCTTTCGCGGGCTACGCCATGCCCGTCCACTACCCCGCCGGCATCCTGGCCGAGCATCTCGCCTGCCGGGCCGGCGCCGCGCTGTTCGACGTCTCTCACATGGGCCAAGCGGAGCTGCGCGGCGAGGGCGCGGCGGCGGCGCTGGAGGCGCTGACCCCGGCCGATGTCCGTGGGCTCAAGCCGGGGCGGCAGCGCTACGCCCTGCTCACCACGATCACCGGCGGCATCTTCGACGACTTCATGGTGGCGAACCTCGGCGACCGGCTGTTCGTGGTGGTGAACGCCGCCCGCAAGGAGGAAGACTTCGCGCTGATCGAGGCGGCGCTGCCGGCGGGTGTAACGATGCGGCGGCTGCCGGATCGGGCGCTGCTCGCGTTCCAAGGGCCGCGAGCCACTGAAGCCATCGCGCCGCTGGCGCCGGACTTGGCCGCGCTGCCCTTCATGGGCATCGCCGAAACGCGCATCGCCGGCGTCCCGGCGATCGCCAGCCGCAGCGGCTACACCGGCGAGGACGGGTTCGAGATCAGCGCGCCGGCCGCCGAAGCCGAGCGGCTGGCGGAGGCGCTGCTGGCCCTGCCCGGCGCCTCGCCGGCCGGCTTGGGCGCCCGCGATTCACTGCGGCTGGAGGCCGGGCTCTGCCTCTACGGCAGCGACATCGACGAGACCACCAGCCCGGTGGAGGCGGGGCTGACCTGGACGGTCGGCAAGCGTCGCCGCACCGAATGGAACTTTCCCGGCGCCGAGCGGGTGCGGGGGGAATTGTCCAACGGCCCGTCGCGGCTGCGCGTCGGCTTGAAGCCCGAAGGCCGGCAGCCGGCCCGCGCCCACACGCCCGTCCACGCGCCCGACGGCGGCCCGGCGTTGGGCGAGGTGACGTCAGGCGGCTTCGGCCCCTCGCTCGGCGGGCCGATGGCCATGGGTTACGTCGCGCGCTCCCACGCCGCCGACGGGACCTCCCTCGAACTGATGGTGCGCGGCCGCGCCTTGCCGGCCCGCGTCGTCCCGCTCCCTTTCACCCCGCACCGCTACGCGCGCTGACCCCCGGAGACCGCCCGATGCCCGACACGAAGTACACCACCAGCCACGAGTGGGTCCGCATGGACGGCGGCGACGTGGTCACCATCGGCATCACCGACCACGCGCAGACCGCGCTGGGCGACGTGGTGTTCGTCGATCTGCCCGAGGTCGGGCGCGAGGTCGGCGGCAACGAGGCCTGCGCGGTGGTGGAGAGCGTCAAGGCCGCCTCGGACGTGTACGCGCCCCTCCCCGGCAAGGTGGTGGAGGCGAACGCGCGCCTGTCCGAGGACCCAAGCTTGGTCAACCGCGACCCGACCGGCGAGGGCTGGTTCTACAAGCTCGAGATCGCCGACGCGGCGGCGCTGGACGAGCTGATGGACGAGGCGGGCTACCAGCGTTTCGTGGAGAGCCAGGCGTGAGCGCCCTGAAGGAACTCGCCGCGCTGGAGGACCACGGCGCTTTCATCGAACGCCACGTCGCGCCGACCGAGGACGAGATCGCGGCGATGCTCCAGGTGGTGGGCGCCGCGAGCTTGGAGGATTTGGCCGCGCGCACCCTGCCCGCCGCCATCGCCGGCGCGGACCTTTCCGCCCTGCCGGCGCCGGCCACCGAGGCGGAGGCCTTGGCCGAGCTGCGCGCCACGAGCGAGCGCAACGCCTGGCGGGTGAAGTCGCTGATCGGCCTCGGCTACCACAACACCCACGTCCCGCCCGTCATCCAGCGCAACGTGCTGGAGAACCCCGGTTGGTACACGGCCTACACGCCCTACCAAGCGGAGATCGCGCAGGGGCGGCTGGAAGCGCTGGTGAACTTCCAAACGGTGGTGGCGGACCTGACGGGGCTGCCCGTCGCCAACGCCTCCTTGCTGGACGAGGGCACGGCGGCGGCCGAGGCGGTGGCGCTGGCCAAGGCCGCGCACCGCGGCAAAGGGAACGTGCTGCTGGCGGCGGCGGACCTGCACCCGCAGACCCTGGCGGTGGTGCGCGTCCGCGCCGAGCCGGTCGGCATCGAGGTGAAGGTCGCGCCCCCGGCGGAGATCATCGCCGCGGCGGAAGCGGAGAAGCCCTTCGCGGTGCTGCTCCAGTACCCCGGCACCACCGGCGAGGCGCGCGACCTCTCGCCCGAGATCGCGGCGGCGCACAAGGCCGGGGCGATGGCGGTCGTGTGCGCGGACCCGCTCTCGCTCTGCCTGCTGACGCCGCCCGGCGAGATGGGCGCGGACGTGGTGGTGGGCAGCACGCAGCGCTTCGGCGTGCCGCTCGGCTACGGCGGCCCGCACGCGGCCTACATGGCGGTGA